>NZ_JBEHVV010000026.1:0-114 GCF_040227395.1 Coprococcus sp. RTP21428st1_C9_RTP21428_210409 | reverse complement strand
GCTAACCAGCTGAGCCACCAGGCCATATTCAAAGGTATGTACCTTCAGAATTTCACACAGAAAGAGGTATCTTCTAAAGCTTATCTCTTAGAAACCTCTAAGGATAAGTCCTCG
>NZ_JBEHVV010000025.1:0-36175 GCF_040227395.1 Coprococcus sp. RTP21428st1_C9_RTP21428_210409 | reverse complement strand
TCACACTGTGTCATGCGACACCGTGCGCTTATGCGGTTTTACCAGTCGTTTCCAACTGCTATCCCCCTGTATGAGGCAGGTTACCCACGCGTTACTCACCCGTCCGCCACTAAATCGGCCGGAGCAAGCTCCAGCTTCAATCGTTCGACTTGCATGTGTTAAGCACGCCGCCAGCGTTCATCCTGAGCCAGGATCAAACTCTCATTAAAAAGTTTGTAAATCCTATGTCAGAAATCATACTAGCTTGTATTTTTCCTAACCATCTTTACTGTTATTGGTTTGTTGGATCTTTGATATCATCTCTGATCCGACGTTCTTGAAATTCTTGTTTGGAATTTCAGGGTTGTCATGTTGTTAATTTTTCAAGGTTCTTTATGTTTTCGCCTCTCAGCGACAACTTCTAAATACTATCACATTCATCTCTCAATGTCAACAACTTTTTTCATCTTTTTTCAAGTCATTTCGTCAGCTCTTATGAACTGATTTCGTATCATAACCGGGTGATTATATAACGAATAAATCTCAAAATCTGATGCTTTACAGATGTTCCTGACACCGTCTCACGCGACAGCTTTTATAAGATACCACCATCATTTGGCAAAGTCAAGCACTTTTATTGAATTTTACACGAAATAATTTTGGCCACAATACCAAATGATACTGTGGCCATGCTCACCGCTATTATCGTGCTTTATATGATTGAATATTTTCTTCTATATATACTCCAGTGCCTGCTGTATATTTGCGACACCTACCACCTTCATGTCTCCAAGGTCTTTCATCTTCTTCACATTGTCCAGATTGGATCTCGGTATGATACAGGTCTTAAATCCCATCTTTGCGGCCTCGCGTACTCTCTGCTCAGCACCTGACACTCCACGCACTTCGCCTGAAAGTCCCATCTCTCCAAACATGACCATATCAGAAGGTATGGCACGGTTCTTGAAGCTTGATACAAGAGCAAATACTATTCCCAGATCTGCCGACGGATCATCAAGGCGCATACCTCCGGCTATATTCACATATGCATCACAGCCCGCCATAACTATGCCGCCTCTCTTCTCAAGAACAGCAAGCAAGAGATTTACCCTGTTGTAGTCGAGTCCCACACTTGTTCTTCTTGGCAGATTGAAGCTTGACTGGCACACCAGAGCCTGGATCTCAAGCAATATCGGTCTTGTTCCTTCCATTGTACATACTACTACAGACCCGGATGTGTCATCAGGTCTTCCATCCAGCATAAGCTGTGACGGATTCTTCACCTCTGCAAGTCCGGTTCCCTTCATCTCAAATACACCGATCTCATTTGTCGAGCCAAATCTGTTCTTTACTGCACGAAGGACCCTAAACCCGGCATTACGCTCGCCCTCGAAATAGAGAACTGTATCTACCATATGTTCAAGGGTTCTTGGGCCTGCCACGGTTCCCTCTTTAGTAACATGTCCTACTATGAATATGGCGATCCCTGTCTGCTTCGCCATCCTCATGAGTCTGGCTGTAACTTCCTTTACCTGGGATACACTTCCCGGTGCAGACTCCACGTCATCCGTAACTATGGTCTGTATGGAATCTATAACAATGACCTTTGGAGTGTCCTTCTTGACATACTCCTCCACATCCTCGAGATTGTTGACACAGAGAAGCAGCATATCCTTTGTAAAATTTCCGATACGCTCTGCCCTCATCTTTATCTGTGAAAGGGACTCCTCACCTGACACATAAAGTATCTTCTGTCCCATCTCTGACATATTCCTGCACATCTGCAGCAATATGGTGGATTTACCTATACCCGGATCTCCTCCCACCAGCACAAGGGATCCGCTCACTATCCCGCCGCCTAATACTCTGTTTAATTCGCCTATTCCTGTGGTAAAACGCGTCTCATCGGTGGTCTCCACCTCCAAAATGCTTGTAGGCGCCACGACAGCCCTTCTACCGGACTGGCTCTTGGCGCCTACTGTCACTTTCTCCTCGCAAAATGAATTCCACGCTTTACAGCCGGGACACTGCCCCATCCATTTTGTCGATTCGAATCCACATTCCTGGCAAAAAAACACCTGTTTTCCTTTTGCCATAAATATCTCCTGTGTATGCTATATTAGTCAAATGCTCTCTTAACATCAACCTTGACTGGTCTGCCCTCTTCAAGATCTACGCTTATGCTCATCTTGCCACCGAGGTTGGTCTTGTTCTTGCCGACATATACATCGTCTACGTGAACCTTGTACTCCGTCTCAGGCTCAAGCTCAAGTGTGATGGACGCATTCTCTGGTCCCTCAACTACAAATGTAACATCGTTCTCATCAGCCTTGAAACCATGTACTGCTGTTCCCGGTACTGACTCATATACGAACATTCCGTTCTTCTCAAGCTTTGTGATCTCGTTGAAAGTCTTTATCTTGTAGATATCTCCCTGGAACTCAAAACCGTCCTTCTTGGTCTTTGCTCCAAGCTCATAATTACCGAATTCCAATGACTCCCCCTGTGCATTTATCAATTCATTTACTACTGACATTGATCTTATCCTCCTGTTGTTTTTGTATGATCTGAACTCTATCGCAATAATATCCTGATATATATCAATAATCTCTGTATACTATCCGTTAGTGATTTTCATTATACAGTAATGCATCCTTTTTTTCTACAAAATTATGCATTTTCACCAATATTTCATATTAATTTCTACTGCTTAATTTTCCGCACTTGGCACTACTGTATATCATGCTCACATCACAAATATCTAATCCGACATCATTCCTCTGTCTTTTGTTTCGCTGTAAGTGATATTTTCTCAGTGGTTTTTCCGTCGGCTTCCTTCTTTTTCTTCGTTGACACTGTGACTGTATCACCTTTTTTGACATCACCTCTAAGCATCGCCTCCGCAAGCACATCCTCCACATATGTCTGGATAGCCCTTTTGAGTGGTCTTGCTCCGTACTTCTTGTCATAGCCTTTTCCAAAGATATATTTCTTTGCATGGTCGGTGAACTTAAGCTCAATATCCATCTGTGTCTGGACACGGTTCTTAAGTTCCTTTAACATAAGTCCGGTTATATCCTTTACATTTGCCTCGCTCAGGGCATGGAACACGATTATGTCGTCTATTCTGTTCAGGAACTCCGGCTTGAAGGTTCTCTTGAGCTCATCCATTACATTGCTCTTCATCTTCTCATGTTCCTTTGTCTCATCGCTTACCGTGACAAATCCAAGCTGCTTAGGGTCAACTATACCCTGTGCCCCTGTATTGGAGGTCATGATTATGATGGTGTTCTTGAAATCCACCTTTCTTCCCTGGGAATCCGTTATGTGTCCGTCATCAAGTACCTGAAGGAGAATGTTGAACACATCGCTGTGAGCCTTCTCTATCTCGTCAAACAGCACAACAGAATACGGATTGGTCCTGACCTTCTCACTGAGCTGTCCGCCCTCCTCAAAGCCTACATAACCCGGAGGTGAACCTATCATCTTGGACACGCTGTGCTTCTCCATGTACTCCGACATGTCAACTCTTATCAGGGCATCCTCACTTCCAAATACTATATCTGCAAGAGCCTTGGAAAGCTCTGTCTTACCGACACCTGTAGGTCCGAGGAACAGAAATGATCCCATCGGCCTCTTCGGATCCTTAAGTCCGACTCTGCTTCTCTTGATAGCACGTGATACGGCTGTAACAGCCTCCTCCTGGCCAACTACCCTCTTGTGAAGTTCACTCTCAAGGCGTTCAAGCTTCTTTGACTCCTTCTCCGTGAGCTTGCTCACAGGGATCTTGGTCCACACGGACACAACATCCGCAATATCGTTCTCCTGAACTGTGATATTTCTCTGTCTGGAAGACTGCTTTCTTGCATTCTTCTTTGCAAGCTCCTTCTGTCTCGTGCTCACCTCTGCCGCCGCCTCTATATTGCCAGCCATGAGTGCCTTCTCCAGATCGTCGTTGAGCGTTGTAAGCTCAGCCTCCACAGCCTTTTTCTTCTCATAATTATGTCTGTCCGATGAGAATCCGAGCCTCTTTCTGGAGCATGCCTCATCCATAAGATCTATGGCTTTGTCCGGCAGGAATCTGTCTGTTATATATCTGATGGACAGATCCACCGCAGCTTCAACCGCATCATCGCTTATATCGACATTGTGATGCTGCTCATAGCATGGTCTGAGTCCCTTGAGTATCTCCACTGCCTCATCCCTTGTAGGCTCATCCACGTACACCGGCTGGAATCTTCTCTCAAGGGCCGCATCCTTCTCTATATACTTCCGATATTCGTTCAGAGTCGTAGCACCTATCATCTGGATCTCGCCGCGTGACAGGGACGGCTTCAGTATATTGGACGCATCTATTGCACCCTCGGCACCGCCTGCCCCTATGAGTGTGTGAAGTTCATCCACAAACAATATGATATTGCCATCCGATATTACCTCTCCGATGACCTTCTTTATCCTGTCCTCAAACTCTCCTCTGTACTTGGATCCGGCAACCATGCTTGAAAGGTCAAGCGAAAGGAGCCTTTTACCCTTTACAGTATCCGGCACTTCATCGTGGGCTATGAGATATGCTATGCCCTCCACAACAGCAGTCTTTCCAACACCCGGCTCTCCGACCATACATGGATTGTTCTTCATTCGTCTGCTGAGTATCTGCATGACTCTCTCTATCTCTTTTGTACGTCCGATGACCGGATCCATATTGCCCATCCGTGCTTCCTGTGTCAGATCTCTGGAATACTGATCCAGTGTAGGTGTGGATGTCTTGCTCTTATTTCTCGACTTTTTCAGTGCTGCATATTCTCTCTTTGCCGTATTCGCATCGCTTCCACAGGCCAGAAGTATGTCTGTGTACACCTTCTGGATATTTACATTCTCTGATGCCATAAGCTTTACAGCTACACAGTCTGTCTCCTTTATAAGTGCCAGAAGGATATGCTCTGTTCCCACCTCCTGGGAATTGAGTCTTCTCGCCTCATACTGTGAGTCATCGAGAATCCTTCTTGCGCTCATCGTATATTTGTCTCTCTCCCCTGTGACTACTCCACCAGGTTCCAATGTATACTTCAACGCATCTATGATCTTAACTATATCCAGACCATTCTCGTTCAGAATACTGTACGCTGTTGTATCTGCTACAGATGCCAGTGCAACGATAAAATGCTCGCTTCCGACAAAATTCTGTCCAAGCTTCCTCGCCACCCTGTTTGCCTCTTTTATAACTATGTCAGATTCTTTGCTGTACGGTAATTTCATTCAGTCCACCTCAAATCTAAATAATCTAGGATTTTATGCGCTTCATTATAGCATATGTCGTCGTGCGTAAGCGCGATGACCTACGCACGCATCAGCGTGCTTCATTATAACATATATATTACAGGAATACAAAAGAGGTTTTGAGACAAATTCTCTCAAAACCTCTTCCGTAAATATATATCTATAGATTACTGCTCGTCTATAGCCTTACCTATATCATGTCTCATGTACTTGTTGTCAAATGTGATCCACTCTGTCGCAGCATATGCATTCGCACGAGCCTCGAAAAGATCCTTGCCCTTTGCTGTAACACCGAGTACACGGCCGCCATTTGTCACGATCTGATCACCGTCAAACTTTGTGCCGGCATGGAATACAAAGTAGTCATCCTTGCCGTCAAACTTCTCAAGTCCATGTATAGGATAGCCCTTCTCATATGATACAGGGTATCCGTCTGATGCAAGAACTACGCACACTGCCGCATTGTCCTCAAACTGAAGATCAACTTTATCAAGTGTTCCGTCGATACATGCCTCCATGACATCGATAATATCATTCTTCATACGAGGAAGAACTACCTGAGCCTCAGGATCGCCAAATCTTGCATTGTACTCGAGAACCTTAACACCATTTGGTGTCATCATGAGTCCGCAGAACAGAACTCCCTTGAACTCTCTGCCCTCTGCCTTCATGGCAGCCATGGTTGGCTTGTAGATGTTCTCCATGCAATACTCGTCTATCTCTTTTGTATAGAAAGGACTTGGGGAGAATGTTCCCATTCCGCCTGTGTTGAGTCCCTGATCTCCATCCTTTGCTCTCTTATGATCCTGTGCTGAAGTCATAGGCTTGATCGTTGTTCCATCACAGAAGCAAAGGACTGATACCTCACGTCCTGTCATGAACTCCTCTATTACCATGGTATTTCCGGCTGAACCAAAGTGCTTGTCAAGCATGATCTCCTTGACGCCTGCCTTTGCCTCCTCAAGGTCATTACATATGAGAACACCCTTGCCGAGTGCAAGTCCGTCAGCCTTTAAAACTATAGGGAATGTGGCTGTCTCAAGGTACTTAAGCGCTGAATCGGCATCTGTAAAGTTCTCATAAGCCGCTGTAGGTATGCCATACTTCTTCATGAGATCCTTGGAGAACGCCTTTGAGCCCTCTATGATTGCTGCATTTGCACGAGGTCCGAATGCTCTGATACCGGCTGCCTCAAATGCATCGACCGCACCTGCAACAAGCGGATCATCCGGCGCAACAACAACCAGATCGACTGCCTTATCCTTTGCAAATGCAACCAGCTTATCAAAATCCATCACACCTATATCAACGCACTCTGCAAGTGCTGCGATACCTGCGTTGCCAGGTGCACAATATATCTTGGATACTTTATCACTCTTTGAAATACTTGTAACTATAGCATGCTCTCTTCCGCCGCTTCCTACTACCAATACTTTCATGGATATTCCTCCTAATCTTCTACAACTGCAATTCCATCTTCAACATGTACTTTGCCATGGGCGATCTTGTCTATAACCGCAGGCAGAAGCTTCCACTCAGCCTGTTCCATCACACGCTGCTGCAAAACCTTTGGTGTATCTCCATTCTGTACTGCAACTGCCTTCTGCATGATGATAGGACCTGTGTCAGTACCTTTATCTACAAAATGGACCGTAGCTCCCACTACCTTGACACCTCTTGCAAGGGCTGCCTCATGAACTTTAAGTCCATAGTAGCCTGTTCCGCAGAATGCCGGTATGAGTGATGGGTGTATGTTGACTATCTTATTCGGATATGCATCTATCACTATCTCAGGTATGACCACAAGATATCCTGCGAGAACTATAAGATCCGCTCCGGTCTCCTGAAGCTTTGCGAGGAGTGCCTCGTTGAATCGAGCTCTGTCCGCGTAATCCTTAGGGCTTACGACCTCCGCTGCTATTCCCACCTTCTTCGCCCTCTCAAGAGCAAATGCATTCTTATTGTTGCTTATGACCGCAACTATCTCCGTATCTGTTATGACTTTATTATCTATGGCATCTATGATGGCCTGAAGATTGGTTCCGCCGCCTGATACCAGAACTGCAACCTTTAGCATAAGTCTACTCCCTTTTCACCAGCTACAACTGTACCGAGAACAAATGCCTTGTCGCCGGCAGCTTCTATAGCTGCAATAGTCTTATCTGCATCTGCAGGGTCTATAGCAAGACACATACCAACTCCCATGTTGTATGTGTTGTACATCATATGCTCATCTATATCGCCTTTCTTTGCGAGAAGCTTGAATATAGCCGGTACCTCATATGAATCCTTCTTAACCTGAGCACGAACTCCGTCTGGAAGCATTCTTGGGATATTCTCATAGAATCCACCACCTGTGATGTGACTGCATCCCTTAATCGTAATGCCTGCATCCTTCACTGACTTGAGAGCCTTTACATAGATTCTTGTAGGCTCAATAAGTGCCTCACCGAGTGTCTTGCCAAGCTCGTCGTAATATGTATCAAGAGATTCCTTTGTCATCTCGAAAACCTTTCTTACAAGTGAGAAACCGTTGCTGTGCACTCCACTTGAAGCGATACCTATAAGTGTATCTCCAGGCTTAATGCTCTCTCCTGTAATAAGATCCTTCTTCTCAACAACACCTACTGCAAATCCTGCAAGGTCGTACTCATCCTCAGGCATAAGTCCCGGATGTTCTGCTGTCTCACCACCTACGAGGGCAGCTCCTGACTGGTTGCATCCCTCTGCAACGCCGCTTACTATAGTTGCAATCTTCTCAGGATAGTTCTTGCCACATGCTATATAGTCAAGGAAGAAAAGTGGCTCTCCACCAGAGCATGCGATATCATTCACACACATTGCCACTGCGTCGATTCCGATGGTGTCATGCTTATCCATAATATAAGCGAGCTGAACCTTTGTTCCGCATCCATCTGTTCCTGACAGAAGTATAGGCTCTTCCATATCCTTGATCTTAGCGAGACTGAAAGCTCCTGCGAATCCACCAATTCCGCCAAGTACCTCAGGTCTCATGGTTGTCTTGATATGCTTCTTCATAAGCTCCACAGACTTGTATCCAGCTTCAATATCTACTCCGGCATTCTTGTAATCCAATTTCTTATCCTCCTGTTATCTGTTTTGTACAAGGCGCACCGGCACCTTTTCAAATATTCCAATAAATTATAGATTATATCGAATACTTTGTAAAGATTGAGATGATTACAAATTGATAATGTGGTGAACGTGTGGTATAATCACAATGTATTGTGATTATAGCTATCCGCAATATATAACAGTCGATTATACTACAGCAAAAGCAGTTACTAAAGGAGCACCCGCATGACCAACAACAGATTGAACATCGGTATTTTTACGTGTCATATTGATAACGATTACGCAACAGAGGTTTGCAAAGGAGCTGAATACGCAGCAAAGGAACTTGACTGCAATCTCATCGTATTTCCGGGCATGTTTCTGAATGCCTCCTTTTATGATCCTGCCAATCAACTGTATGATTACCAGTATAATTCGATTTTCTACTATGCACATCCTGAGTGTCTGGACGCACTTATCATCTCCGTCGGAGCTATATCATCTCTGTTATCGGAGAAGGACATGAATTCTTTCCTTTCCCATTTTGATGGAATACCTATCCTCACACTGGAGGAGAAGCTTCCGGGATATCCATGCATCAGAACAGACAATTCAAGAGGAATGAGGGATGCCATAGAACATCTCATAAAAGAACACAAGAGAAAGCATATATGCTTTGTTGCCGGCAAGGATGACAACACCGACAGCAATCTCAGACTCAAGATATACAGAGAGGTTCTCTCTGAGAACGGACTCAGCGTTGAGGACCGCATGATAATACACGGCGACTTCGCAGAATACTGTCAGGAGGAGACTGCACAGCTTCTGGATGTCAACCCGGATGCCGATGCCATCGTATTTGCAAATGATCGCATGGCAATAGGCGGTTATGCAGAACTCAAGTCCAGAGGAATACGCATAGGAGAAACCATGTCAGTCATCGGTTTTGACGATTCACCATCTTCCGTCAACATGGATCCCCCCCTCACCACAGTCAATATCAATTCCTGTGAACTCGGTTTCCGTGCAGTGTATGCGGCGGTGAGACTTGCCCAGACCGGCAACATGAAATCAGAGACTCTGGATTCCAGACTTATAAACAGACTGTCCTGTTGCTGTCACCTGTGCACAGAGAGTGACCTGATAGATGCCGGCAGACATTTACTGGATCTTGACATACCGGACATCATCGATATTCTCGACGGACGACTCTTCGGAGAGATCGCAGATTCTTTCTTTGCCTCCAAGGTCATGTCCGCATACAACAGGATACTCATTGATATAGTATCCGTGATCAAGAGCGACATTGATACGGAGTACCCACAGAACAAGATCATCGATGAACTCAAATGTATTCTCGAATCTGACCTGACCGATTTTTATTCTGTCCAGAAAACAGCATACATGTTCCGTGAACTGGCTTCCATCTTCTCAAGCTGTAAATTGTCTGCAGCCAAGAGTCTCCAGTTCAACAGACTTAACACGACCATAACCAACACCATATCACTCTTCATCTCGAATCAGCTTTACAACACGATATACGAGAACAAGATGATGGGCTGGTCATCAATATACATAACCCGTGACACCCTGACATACGGCGAGGATCTTGGCAAGACATACACATCCATCCTCCACAAGCTTCAGGGGCTGAATTACGAAGGAGCTTACATCTACACATACGACGATCCTGTGCGCATCACAGACACGGGAAGCTGGATCGTTCCAAAGTCAGTCTTCCTTCAGGCTTTCTTCAACCCGAACAATTGTCAGGTGCTTTTCGGAGAGTCCAGAAGGGTTCCTTCTGTAGAGATTTTTGACAACGAATATACATACTATGACAAGCGTTTTACATCCGTCATAGTTCCTATATTTACAAACGAGGATCACCACGGAGTGTTCATATGCAACACAGATGTGGCTCACTTCAGTTCCATATATTCCACCAGCCTGCAGCTCGGTGCAGCACTGAAATATATGTCGCTGCTCCGTGAGCAGAACATCACGCAGGAACAGCTCAGGATGTCTCTGAACGAGATCCACGAGAAGAACGAGCTTCTGAACCACCTGTCGACATCAGATGAGCTGACGGGTATATATAACAGACGTGGATTTATGGAGCGGGTTGAATACTATATCAACATTCCGTCAAACTGTGGAATGAAGGCCATACTTCTCTTCGCTGATATGGATTCACTGAAAGTTGTAAATGACAAATTTGGACACAAGGACGGTGACTTCGCCCTCAAGAACATCGCGAACATCCTGTCCCAGAGCTTTGGTCCACATGATGTCATCGGTAGAATAGGCGGCGATGAGTTCGTATGCTTTGCATTTATAGACGACTCCGATTACGTCACCGAAGTGCAGCGCAAGATCAAGGATTTCTCAGCCGAGCTGAACGCAACCTGTGGCAAGCCATACTTCATAGAGATGAGCGTTGGTGTTACTGAATTTGTCTGCGATGGAGAACAGACCATCGAGGATCTACTCTCACAGGCAGACACGGCACTTTACTCAAACAAGAGATACAAGAGAATGTCCATACTGAAGTAATCTTCAGTATCAGAACAAAGATATATTCATAAAGAGAGACAGATATTTATTTCGACTGAAATAGATATCTGTCTCTTTTTGTCCTATAGGTCTACTTTGCCTGATCCAGCGCTTCATTGAGCTTCTCTGTTCCCGGCAGGACAAATCTGCCCTTCTCGATGATCGGAACTTCAGTTCCATCCGGATGAACGGAATATATTCCTCCTATCTCATCGTAAGGTATTGTTATGTCTGTATGGCAGTTGAAATACGCCTTTGACACATCTGTTTTTCTCAGAATAGAACACTCATTGTCCTTTGCCACGATCTCCTTGCCATCAGGATTGTGGAGCACATTTTCCTCACTCCAGCTATAGCATGTATCTCCCACAGCAAAATGCGGCCCCATCTTCTCAACTATGAGGATAGGCAGTTTATACACTATGTCATATTTGTTTGCCATGACGTATGCTGTCGTATTTGTTCCTATTGCAAACTCTCCTATAGGAAGTGTATCCCTTCCGCCCAGAAGATTCTCCTTTATATACGCCTTGTTCTTCTCCGTATCCGGATAGTTGTCACATGTATAGTCCGCTATTTTTCCATCCTCAAATGTAAGCTTGAGATTCACATATTTCAGGCCGTCCAGGAATACTTCACTTACGTTTAATATTCCGTGGGTTCCGGTGAGCTTCGGTGAAGTGAACACCTCTCCAACAGGTATATTCACATCGGCTACGCAGTTCTCAAAGTTGGTCTCCTTCGATGGATCTGTCATCTCGTGCATCATAACGGTCATATCAGTCACATTTGCTCCCTGACCGACAACCCTCACGTGTTCGGCCTTATCAAGCTCATCTATCATACTCTGATGGATCGCCCTGAACAGATCATTGTCCAGTGTGTTGATCCTGACAGTATCCCTGAATATATCTCTGTATCTATCTCCGATCTCCGGCACAGGGTATGCTATTATAGTGAAGCTGCACTGATCCTGGGCTATATATTCATTTACGATCTGTGAACTCATTGTGCGGTATGAGATCACAGCCTCCTGCTGTTTCTTGTCGAGCACAGGATTCAGTTCACTGTTCTCCGGCTCAAATGGGTTCTCGCCGAACACCTCGACCACCGCAGGGCCCGCATATACTGAAGCCTCATAGGCCATATTCTTGTATGCCTGTCTGAGCACCTCCAGCTTTCTCTCCATGAGCTTCTTGTCCATGAAGAGTGCCTCATCCATCCTGTGATCGTACTCGAGCTGTCTGTTAGGAACGCTTGACGAATAACCTATCCTGTGTATAAGTCTCCTGTTGATCCTGTTTGCCGCATATCGGTAGCATATCGGCCTCAGATCCATCTGCTCAAACTGCAGTATCGCGGCTCTTATCATCCTCTCCTGTCCAAGGAAATATCGGATATTTACAGTTTTCTTCTTCGAGAGATCTATTCCGGCAGCCTCGAATCCCAGTCTGTAGCCCTCGGTGAATGTTCTTGCCATGGCCTCTATCTCTGAATCCGGCAGGGTACTCATGAAAATCGCCGTGTCGATCTCATTTTTTCCAACATACTCTCCATATCTGTACAGATACGTGACATCGCCCAAATCGCTGTTCATAATGATATCCGTCGCAAATGTGAGATCAGGGTCAAGCTGCTCTCTTATCCTGTACGTGATCCAGAACTCGGCATAATCGTTCTCAAAATAATACACAGCGGATTCCAGATCCTTCACGGAAAAATCATCCTGAAACATGAAATATATCTGGACAAACAGCTCCGCAAACAAAGTTATGTCAACCACTCTGCCCTCAAATGCGTACACTGTCATTCCTCTTATCTCGTTGTACACAAATCCCAGAAGCTGGGCGATGCGCTTTATCTCCTCTTTGTCACGGGTGTAATCCTTTGAAAACTCACCCATGATATATCTGTAATTTGCATAGCTTCTATTGTAGTTGTCTCCCAGTATGTCATTGTACAGCCCATGGTTCATCGCCTGAAGCTGATCAAGGCTCCTGTCTGGCAGTGCGTCATTTTTTACCAGTTCCAGAACATCTCCTATTCTAGCTATAAATCCGGCAACATGACTGAAATAATCTCTGTACGGCTCCTTTACCAGTGATTCATGGATTATCTGTCTCACACGTTCCATGATAAGCTCATAGCGCTCTTCTATATCATCATATTCTTCTGTAAGATTCTTATAATAATTCATCGCATGCCCTTTCTATAATCCCATCAATAAAAATATAACAGACGCTCCAAGAACTATAACATTAAGTATGATCGCCATCTTCTTGTTTGTTATACCTCCGTTGTCCGCCCTGTAGCCTATGGCCGAGAATACCAGGCCTGTAAATGCCATCAGCATCGCGCTGACCATGAGGACTCCGTACACCCTCTGTACCTTTCCCTGGGTAAGTATGGATTTTATGATGGATATGACCACAAACACTCCGCCAAATCCGCCCAGAAAGTATCCAATTATGGTGTCCGTCGGCAGACCCGGTGTTGAAACTTTGAATTCCTTACTTCTTTGCATGATATCTCCTGATAAGTTTTGCTGTAACGTAATATATACAATATCCTATGACTCCACCAAGCGTATTCATGATGATGTCATCGATATCGAACACACCCAGTTTGGTTATGTACTGCACCGTCTCTATGACAAGTGTAAATCCCAGAGAGTACAGCAGAGCCTGTACAAATGTCGTGTTCTTATTTCTCGCCCATCTGAGCAGCATACCAAACGGTATAAATGCGATTATATTGCCATAGAGATTCAGAAATACACTCATTGGCGACATCTGATCCCCGTATGTGATAAACCGCTGTATTTCCTGCAGAGGGTGAAGATTGTATCTGCGTTCATCATATCCCCCTCTGCCAAACATATCGCTGAAAATAAGAAAGTAAACGATACAGATTATATAAAGCACAAACAACACAGAGCACACAGCCCTGAGTTTTTTTCTATCTATCTGCTTCAAAATATTACTCCTGTCAGGACAGGTCTGCAACTTTACGCATCTCCATTATTCTGTCAAGAAGCATGTCTGCACACTCTTCCTTTGACATCATCGGAAGTTCACTGATACTGTCCCTTGTAATGAGAGTGAGAACATTGGTATCAACACCAAATCCCGCCCCTGCGACCTTTAAATTATTTGCCGCAATAAGATCTATATGCTTTGAATCTATCTTCTTCCTTGAATTCTCTATGAGATCCCTCGTCTCCATGGAGAATCCGCAGATGATCTGATTCTGTATCCCCTTTTCAATTCTCTGATTTCCAAGTGCAAGCAGAATATCCTTCGTTCTCGAAAGCTTGATGCTCATGTCTCCGTCAGCCTTCTTGATCTTGTGTTCTGCCACCTCTGCAGGCCTGTAATCAGCCACCGCAGCTGCCTTGATGATCACGTCCTGCTCTGTACTTCTGTCCATGACAGCCTCGTACATATCCTGAGCCGATGTTATGTCAACCACATTGACAAATCTCGGCGGTTCTATCTCCACCTTGCCTGTGACCAGGATGACGTCCGCCCCTCTGAGCATGGCCTGTCTGGCAATGGCATATCCCATCTTGCCTGTGGAGTGATTCGTTATATATCTGACCGGGTCTATGGCCTCACGGGTAGGGCCTGCCGTAACCAGAAGTCTCACCCCGGCCATATCCTTTTCTTTCGCTATGGCCTTAAGGATATAATCCTGAAGAACCTCCGCATCAGGGAGCTTGCCCTTGCCTGTGTCTCCACATGCAAGGTATCCAGTTGCGGATTCCACTATCTCATATCCATATGACTCAAGCTTCTTTATATTGTCCTGTACTATAGGATTCTCTATCATTCCGGTATTCATGGCCGGTGCTATGATCTTAGGACATTTTGCCGGCATGATCGTTGTGCTGAGCATATCGTCTGCTATTCCCCCCGCTATCTTGCCGATTATATTGGCCGACGCAGGTGCCACCATGAACACATCCGCCCTCTTTGCCAGTGCTACGTGCTCCACGTTGAACTGGAAATTCCTGTCAAATGTATCGACCAGGCATTTGTTGCCTGTGAGCGTCTCAAATGTGATCGGATTGATAAAGTTTGTTGCGTTCTCCGTCATGATGACATGCACATCCGCATGCTTTTTCACCAGCATACTTGCCAGATTGGCTATCTTATATGCCGCAATGCTTCCTGTGACTCCGAGAACTACTGTCTTTCCTTTTAACATACTGTGTATTTTATCCTTTCTTCAAAGGCTGTATTCTATAACTCAGCTATAAAGTTGTCAATCAGTCTCGCCTTGCCGAACTTGACTGCCATTGCACAGAGTACATGTCCTTCTGCCTTCTCTATGGACTGCATGGTATCCATGTTGACCATCTCTACATAGTCGATAGTTGCAAGCGGTTCAGCAGAGATGAGCTTCTTCATCTCACCAACGATCTTCGCTGCGTCTCTCTCTCCGTCAGCTATCATGTCCTGACCAAGCTTTACGGCCTTGCTGAGAACTACTGCAGCCTTTCTCTCCTCTGGTGTGAGGTAGATGTTTCTTGAGCTCTTTGCCAGTCCGTCCGCCTCTCTTATGATCGGACAGCCGACTATCTCTATATCAAAGTTCAGATCCTTGACCATTCTCATGATGATGGCAAGCTGCTGGGCATCCTTCTGTCCAAAGTATGCTCTGTCAGGTGTAACTATATTGAAGAGCTTTCCTACAACTGTACATACACCCTTGAAATGTATTGGACGTGTAAGTCCGCAGAGTGCATTTGGAAGTCCTGTCATGTTGATGAATGACACGAAGCCGTCTGCGTACATCTCCTCAGGCTCCGGATTGAATATGATGTCTGCACCTGTGCTCTCACAGAGCTTTGCATCAGCCTCAAGATCTCTTGGATAGCTCTCAAGATCCTCGTTTGGTCCAAACTGTATAGGATTTACAAATACGCTTACAACTGTTCTGTCGTTCTGCTCCACTGACTTCTTGATAAGACTCTGATGTCCCTCGTGAAGATAACCCATTGTAGGAACAAGACCAACTGTAAGTCCCTGCTTCTTCCACTCTTTAACCTGCGCTCTTACCTCATCTATCTTCTTTAAAATTACCATGATCGTTTTCTCCTTTAGTATAACTTCTCTATTACTTCATCGTCTATCTTGTATGTGTGCTCAGGGCCCGGGAATGTTCCGGCATTTATCTCATCGATATAAGCCTTAACCGCACCTCTCATAACATCGCCCACATTTGCAAACTGCTTTACGAACTTTGGAACAAAGTCTGAATACATGCCAAACATATCCTGATTTACAAGCACCTGTCCATCGCAGTAACGGCCTGCGCCTATTCCTATGGTAGGGATGCTTACTGTCTCTGTGACTATCTTCGCAAGCTTCTCCGGTACGCACTCCATTACGAGCATGAATGCGCCTGCCTCCTCAACAGCCTTTGCATCCTCTATGAGCTTCTTAGCTGCAGCCTCTGTCTTGCCCTGCACCTTGAATCCGCCAAATGCGTTGATGGACTGTGGTGTGAGTCCAAGATGTGCACATACAGGTATGCTCGCCTTGACTATGGCGCTTATCTGCGGACACATGTCCTGACCGCCCTCAAGCTTCACCGCTCCGGCACGTCCTTCCTTCATGATCCTTCCGGCATTGACAACCGCGTCATACACGCTTGTCTGATAGGACATAAATGGCATATCTGTGATAACAAGAGCATTCTTTGCGCCCCTTGCCACCGCTGCACTGTGATGTATCATATCATCAACAGTTACAGAGATCGTGTCCTCATATCCGAGGATAGTGTTGCCCAGGGAATCTCCAACAAGAATAGTGTTGACTCCTGACTCATCCACGATCTTCGCCATGGTGTAATCATACGCTGTGATCATGGATATCTTCTTGTCCGTTCCCTTCATCTGCCTGAGTGTTGCCGTCGTGTTCTTCATAATTAAATTCTCCTATTCCGTTCAGTAGACGTATCAAACCGCTATAATCTCTGTCCGGGTGCTTTCTCTCTGCCACCGGCACAAGGCATCTGGACACCGCAGCATATGCGCTACGTTCATCTCCGCTCAATGCATTCAGATGCTTTCTCACAGTTTCTGTATCGCATCTCTCAACAGGCCCTGTCAGGCTGTCAACCGTTCCCCTGTCAGCCGCCGCTTTCGCATTGCCGAGGAACAAAGGCACTATAGCCCTCTGTGCCTCCTCCGCCGAGAAGCCGCACTGTGTCAGAAGCTCCTGTGAAACCGCCAGCAGCCCTGTTACCAGATTGCTTGCAAACACCGCAGCGCCGTGATACTTCACCTTGTCGGTACCATCAATGCGCACACAGCTATTGCCGAGGGCTCTTATGACAGAACATACCTTATCGACATGTCTGTCATCTCCCTCAACTGTAAAAAATGAATTGTCCAGTTCTTTATAGGATTCGTACTTTGAACTTATTGCATACATAGGATGAATCGAATAACCAAAGGCTCCCGCCTCTGTTATACCTGAGAAAATATCTGATGTCATCGCCCCACTGGCGTGACAAATGATCCTGCCACGAATGTCAAGATCCTTTATACTCTTCCACACCTCTCCTATCTGTCCGTCAGGAACGGTGAGAAAAATAATTTCACTATACTCACACAGCTGCTCCAGGCTGTCGTACACACAGGTCTCGGTAAACTCTGCTGCAAGCTCCGCACTCTGTCTGCTGGCGCTAAAATATCCACCAACCTCCAGGCACAATGCTCCATCCGTTTTCTCTCTGACAAGCTCTCTTTTCTCTACGATATACCTGCCAAATGTGAATCCGACTTTTCCAGCTCCAATAAATCCAATCCTCATACAATCACCTGCTTAAATCTGTTGTCAGTATCCGTGTATGCGCTTCCTGTGGAAGCATGATTCAGGTACAGCTTCTTTCGAATACCATCCATCCAACATACTAACATTCCACTTTTTAATTGTAAAGTTAGTACTTAAACTTTTCTATTACTTCTTCGTTAGCTTTCATGGCAGCCTTTTCCATGTCTCTACGCTCATCCTGAAGCTTTAATCTGACTGCCTCGTTGTTGACACCGATTATCTGAAGGGCAAGATATGCAGCATTCTTGCTTCCGTTTATCGCAACTGTTGCAACAGGGATTCCTGAAGGCATCTGAACGATAGAAAGAAGTGCATCCATTCCATCAAGAGTTGCGCCTGAGAGAGGTACTCCAATAACAGGGAGAACTGTCTGTGATGCCACAACTCCAGGGAGTGCTGCCGCCATTCCTGCAGCTGCGATTATGACCTCTGTTCCGTTATTGTTAGCTTCCTCGATGAATTCTGAAAGTCCTGCGTGTGCTCTGTGTGCTGAAAGGCATCTCACATCGACCTCCACACCGTAATTCTTAAGAATTGATACTGCCGGCTCAACCTTTGGCAGATCACTTGTTGATCCCATGATAATTGCTACTCTCATTTTTCATTTCCTCTTTTCTTGTTTATTTATATTGCAGCGCAGGCTTATTTTGCCTGCGCACTTTATATAATGTTAGATACTGTTGAGATACTGGTCTATCATCTCGCTGGAGGTCTGGTAATCTCCGGTTCCCACATACTCCTTAAGTGCAGTGAAGAACTCTGTGTCTATATCTCCGTAGGAGTACCTGTCAATATCACGTATAAGGTCCTCCACAGGTTCGCGGTCCCCCGCTCTCAAGAATGCCCTGAGCTCCTTGAGCTTGCTCTTGTTTATTCCATCCCGGACTTCCTTCTCAGCAGGCTCCTCCACATGATTTATCTTTGACATGTACTTGTCTATCTGCTTGAAGAAGTCGTTCATCATAGCTATAAAATCGCGGGTATTATCGCGGGCATACTGCTGGTTTCCGATATTTATCGCAGACTCCAGGTTGGCCGCCTTGCGCTCGATTCCGTAAGCCCCGATATTTGCACTGCTGCTCTTGATGTCATGGATTATATTTTTGTACTTTCTCACATCGTCGTCTATATATTTTCTGAGCTGCTGTACCTCTTCCCGGTACTCATCCCTGTAATTTCTGACAAATGTGTTAAAGGTTCTGAAGCTTCCACCCATGGCTTTGACGGAATCTTCCACGGACACAAATCTTCCAAGCAGGACTGCATCCTCCATATAGTTGATGTCATCATCGGACTGGGAAAGCTCTGTGTCTCTCTCCTTTATCTTGTCCTCCGATATATAAGTCCTCAGCATGGATTCTGCCTGATCGAGCTCTATCGGCTTAACTATGACATCGTTGAAGCCCGATGTGAGTATCTCCTCTCTGGATGTCTCGACCGTGTTGGCGGACAGCGCAATGATAGGCATCTTCTTGTACTCCTCACCGTCAAGATTTCTCATCTCCCTGACGGTATCCAGTCCATCCATGACAGGCATAACGGTGTCGATAAATACCATATCGTAATTCTCCACCATGACCTTATCAAGTGCATCAAATCCCGATGTGGCTGTATCGCACGCCAGACCATATGTATCAAATATGGTCTTCTCCACCTGTAATGCAAGCTCTGAGTCGTCCACTATAAGTATGCGGGCATCCGGCAGCCACAGATGTGAATTGGCATTTCTTCTCGCCATCTCCTTGCGCTTTCTCTCATTGTAGTTGACATAACTATAATCAAACACTGACTGCTTGATGCTGAAGCGTATGGTCGTTCCTGCGCCATATATGCTCTCTGCGCTGATGCTTCCATCCAGCATACGCACAAGCTCCTTGGCTATGGCAAGGCCAAGACTGACTCTGAACATTCCTATATCTGATCTCTCATAGGAATCATCCAGCTCAAACAATGTTCCAAGTCTCTCTTCCTTAACTCCAAGTCCTGTATCCGATATCTTGAAGTCCAGATATATCTCATCGTGATCCCTGTCAAATATTCGGGATATCTCAGTCTCCGGTTCCTCTATGAGCTCCGAGAATTCACTGACTGTGTAATCCTCGGCCTCCGCCTCATCTACATCCTCGTCAGCTCTTCTGGCTATACGCCAGTCAATGTCTATGCTTATATAGCCCTCTTTTGTAGTATTTGCGGACCATGCAAATATGTTCTCAAGAATCTCTCTCACCGCCGTCATATCTCCTATGAGTCCGTTCGGTATCTTGTCCTCAATGCTGACCTTGAGATCGATGAGATCACTGTTCACCATGGACTTGAATTCGTCGGAGAGCTCATCTATGAGATCCGAGGCAAAATACTGCTTGTACTCCGGCTCTATGATGTCGTCCTTGAGGTTTGAAAGCTTCGATATTCCATCGGACATATCGAGTATCTCTCTTCCCGCAGCATACATGGCACCGTACTGTGCATACTCATCACTCTGGGTATCCTGACAGTTTCTCATGGCAAGCTCTGAGATGGCGATTATGTTATTGAGTGGAGTCCTTATCTCATGATTAAGATAGTTTACATAATCATTCTTTGCCTGATTGGACTTCTCCGCCTCCTCACTCTTCTTGCTGAGCTCTTCCACCTGCTCGTTCTGTCTTCTGAGAAGCTTGAAGATACTTCTCGCAACAGCTATTCCCACTAAGATAAGAAGAACTATAAATATCACAAGGAGCATCTTTGCCAGATTCGTCTCGAAAAAACCAAGTTCCTTGTCTATGACAAATGTAAGCGGCTGTTCACACTCCACGCCGTCCGCATTTTTTGCAGTTAACATAAAACGGTAAGTACCTCCCTCAAGATTGGTGTACTCGACCTCCATCTTGTCAGTTCCCGTGAGCGTTCTCTTCTCGCTCTCAAAGCCCTCAAGGTAATACTCCACTGATATGTCAGCACGGTTTACATAACTAAGGACTGAGAACTTGATAGTTATTCTGTTGGTGTTCTTCGGCACATCTATCTGTCCGTCAAGATCTGAGAACTGATGCTCAGTTCCATCCACCTCTATGGAGGCAATACGAACCCTAGGAGCTACCTCGTTCACATACTCTGAATTGAGATTTATCCTGCACAGCCCTTCATCGCAGCACACATACACAACGCCTGTCTTTGACACATAGTTGGTTGATTTCTCTGTTATGTTGGATATTATTCCGTCGTTCTTCGTAAAGCTTATATATTCAGGTGAGGCATTGCTCAGTATATCCTTCTCATAATATCTGTATAAACCTCTGGAACCAAACATCCACAGGTATCCCTGATCGTCCATTATGAGATCGTATATACCGTTGGTGTTATCCACGGTGGTGACCTGTCTGACGGTTCCCTCCTGATAATACAGACCATTGTCCGTTCCTATCCACAAACCGCTGCTTCCGCGGACCATACTTGACACAACGCTCATCTTCTGGGTATCATCCAGCTTCATCTTGCCGACAGTATAATCCGTGTCAACTATAAACACGCCAGCGCCGTTGGAACCGGCATACAGCTCGCCGGTCTCGTCTGCGTACAGGCTGATTATGTCAGGGTTATCAAGTCCATCCAGTCTCGATATGCTCTTTACGACATCATCGCCCTCTATCACAGATATACCGTTCTCTGTTCCAACCGCCACCGTTCCCGGCTTTATCTCAGTTATACAGTTCACGGCATTGCTTATGAGTGATGACTCTCCACGGCTGTAGCTCTTGTACTGCCAGTTTCGGCTCACCTTTATTACACCATATATCTTATATGTAGCTATCCACAGATGATCGTCCGAATCCACATACAGATCTCGTATACTTATACCGCTGAGCTTTGATACGAGCTCATTTTCCGTACTCATCACAAGCTTGCCATTTGAATCTACGATATACAGACCTTCATCAGTTCCTATAAACGTGTTGCCATTGTAGCTCGTCACACAGTTCACGATGGAGCTGTCTATGCCGTACTTCATGGTGACATTCTGGAACTTGCTCCTCTCCAACTGAAGAATACCTTTTCTGTATGACGTAAACCAGTAATTGCCCTCAAAGTCTATGATCATATCGCTCATCGACTCGTTAAAGCTCAGTCCCCCGATGGCTGTCACATTACCCTTTGATGAGATATATCCAACACCGTCATCGGCAAGCGCCCAGATGTTGTCGCCATCCGAATATATCTTGTTGATTCCGTGAAGGTTGCCCGTGTTGATGATCTCATTCTTGCCGTCTGTTCCTATCTTAAGGATGCTGTATCCGGCGGATCCATAATATCTGTTGCCATTCTCGTCAACATACAGTGAGTTTATATCGTCGACCCTGTACTCTGACTTGTTGGTTATGGAGACATGTCTTTCAGGATCAACGGTTATCAAAATATCATTATTGGCTATTGCATACACATAGTCCCCATGTCCTGATATATTTCCCACGCTGAGTCCTGACACGACATCATCAGCCAGAGCTTCCGCACCGTCAGATGACAGACGAAATATTCCCGACGAGGCCGCTATCCACAGATTCTTGTTATCGTCCTCGTACATGGCGTTGATGGTCGACACACCCAGATTGTACATCTCGGAAACTCTCTGAAAGGTTCCGTTATCATACATGTAGAGTCCATAGTTGTCCGTTCCAACATACAGCTTCTCATCACTTGTGAGATAAATGCAGTTGATCGAATATTTCGTGGCATCCTCGTCACCGTCCAGTGAGAACAGTGTAAATTCACTTCCGTCATACCTGTAAAGTCCGTTGTCCGTACCTATCCATATGTATCCACTCACAGACTGGCACACACAATTTGCCTCTCCACTGTCAAACCCATCGGTATCGGAGAATGTCCTCTGGTTATAATTTGATGTAAAATCCTCATCTGCAAACACACTAAGCCGTGGCCACATCACTGTCGCCACGGCAAGTATTATCACGTATATGATAAGTTTCTTTTGATGATCTCTCATTTTTTCCTCCGAAGATATGTCCGCTCCTACGCCTCTTTGAGGAATGCAACATATCCTTTCTTGGTCTCATATATATCTGCCTTGGATGTCACTTCCCATGGTGCATGCATGTTGAGTACAGCCACGCCACAGTCTATTACCTCCATACCATACAGTGAAAGTATATATGCGATGGTTCCGCCGCCACCGACATCTACCTTGCCGAGCTCGGCTGTCTGGTATGTGATCTCCGCATCATCCATGATCTTTCTTATAGCCGCCATGTATTCTGCATTTGCGTCATTTGATCCTGACTTTCCTCTTGATCCTGTGAACTTGTTAAATACCATTCCTTCACCGAAGATAGCCGCATTCTTCTTGTCAAATGCTGACTCAAATGTAGGATCAAAGCCCGCAGATACATCCGATGACAGCATCCTTGACGATGCAAGACATCTTCTGAGTGAGATCTCTGAGAAGCCACCCATGGCGTTCATGATCTCAGCTACAGTATTCTCAAAGAAGTGTGACTGCATTCCTGTTGCTCCAACACTTCCTATCTCCTCCTTGTCAGTGAGCAGACAGCAGGTCGTCTTCTCCGGATCGTCAGCCTCAAGCATGGCGACAAGGGATGTGTATGCACACACTCTGTCGTCCTGGCCATATGCCATGATCATACTCTCGTCTATACCGCAGTTCCTTGCCTTTCCTGCAGGAACGATCTCGAGCTCTGCTGAGAGGAAATCCTCCTCCTTCATATTGTACTTCTTCTCAAGGAGCGCAAGTACAGCTTCCTTTACAGCCTCCTTCTCCTTGCCCTCAAGCGGTCTGCTTGCAAACAGTATGTCAAGCTGCTCTCCCTCTATCACTGAATCCGCTCTCTTCTTGAGCTGCTCCTGAGAGAGATGTATGAGAAGATCTGTAACACAGAATACCGGATCATTCTTGTCCTCTCCTATGTTCACTGTCATAACGTCACCATTTGTCTTTGCAACAACACCGTGTATGGCAAGTGGGAGTGTTACCCACTGATACTTCTTGATTCCGCCGTAATAGTGAGTGTCGAGATATGCAAATCCGCCCTTCTCATAAAGCGGATTCTGCTTCACATCCATTCGAGGGGAATCAATGTGTGCACCGAGTATGTTCATGCCCTTCTCAAGCTTCTTCTTTCCTATATTGAACATGGCGACCGTCTTGTTCATCCACACGGCATACACTTTATCTCCAGCTGCAAGGCTCTCCTTGTTCTTAATGATCTTCTTCAGATCTCTGTAGCCGTGATCCTCTGCCTGTCTGACGATCTCTTTAACGCATTCTCTCTCTGTCTTGCCATTGTCAAGGAATTCCCTGTAGTCCTTACACAGGCTCTCCAGCTCCTTTATCTCATCCTTCTTGTATTTGTTCCACGCATTTTTCTGTGCCATTTTCATTGCCTCCTGTTAATAACTGTACACATCAGTGTCTATATTCCACGCACTCCTGCGCATAGTAATACTGCGCAGGATAACGAGTATAGCTCCCATTATTATAAAGAAAATAATATATACTGCATATGACGGGATCATTGTAAACTTGAAAACAAGATATCCTGCCACACACAAAACAATTGCTATAACAATTGCAATAGCCATATTAAAGAATGCATTCAGATTGCCTCTGAGCGCACCGTATTCATCCTCCCAGTCAAGCTTCGGATGTGTTGAATCGAGAAGCACACCTGTGTATGTGCAAATGCCCGAGCCGAGGATTCCCAGCACAACATAATACACACTGTCTATAACACTACACTCCATATATATACAGAGGATAACCGTGGTAACCGCGATCGTCACTCCGCTGAACAGCATGCTAACCCAGACCTTTGCGCGGATCTGGAGATCATATGTCATCGGGATGTGCTTTATAAATGATATATGGCTTCCCTCTCTGGTGAACGCCGTGGATGCGATACTGTTCATCGCTGTTGCAAAGAATGCCAGGGCGATGACCGCAACCAGCATGACCATGTCAGCCAGGAAAAGCCCTCTTCCAAATGTGTCTCTGAATGCCCTGATCGAATCCGCAGTTGCAGGTATATTGAACAATGCCACAACGAGTATCGGCCATATCAGGTTGACCACAACGCAATACTTCCTGTATGCCGGAGTCCTCACCAGTGTCTTTATCTCCTTTGCCATATATGATCTGAACGGTGTCTTTATGGCAAAGTCCTGCAGCCCGACAACTTCCTTCTGGCGGCGTCCTGACCTTCCGGTGGATGACACAAGGTATACGCCCCTGAGGTACAGCAGATTTCCAAGGAAAAACAGAAGTGCCACACAGCCAGCGTTCACAAGCACAAAGAGCAACATATACACGATGTTGTTACTGCCCAATGCCTTCAGGAACAGCGGAACCGTGAAAAATATATTGTTCATTACCTTTATGAATATATTGTCACCATTTTTAAGGCTGTCTATGTAATTATTTATATTCACAGAGTCCATCTGTGCAAATGACCATATGAAAAGGCCTGCAAACACTACAACCGCAAGTCCCACCATGAAGTCCACATTTCTGAGCAGTTTGAGTTTGCTGAAAAACGCCATGACTATCAGTGCAAATATACCACAGTACACCAGCGGCAGAACCGGAAGTAAAAATACTCCAAGTAATGAGGTTATCACGGATACCGGCTTTATCTCTGCGGCTACAAAGTAACCGATAAATCCACAGAAGAGAACCATAAACTCCATGACGCTCTCGGCAAAATATGCGTGTGTAAACTTGGCGGCCACAAGCTCTGCCGGTTTCACAGGCAGCGGCAGTAAATGATCAAGATCAGATGAAAAATAAAGCAGATTGAATAAGACCATTATACTGAATATAACGCCGAACACCGACATGAGCTGGATAACGAGGTTGAGTCCCTCTGTACAGCCTCCCGCCTCCATGAGTGCGGCAGTCATTATGTAAACTATAAATCCCACAACGATACAGCACGGGATCATGATACAGCACATGGCGATGATTCCCATGACCTTATATGCCTTTGCCTTGTCCCCGTGCTCCGGCATCTCCATATCATTATTCCTGCTTATCATACTGAGCAATATCCTAAAATTCTTCATGCGTCATCTCCACAAATATCTCTTCAAGAGATTTGTTCCTGTGCTGTGTCTCAAGCTCATCCAGAGTTCCCTGGTATATATCCTTTCCCTTTCTTATCATGATTATCTTGTCGCAGAGCTTCTCTGCAACCTCGAGAACATGTGTTGAAAAGAATACACAGTTTCCTGCGTCGGCATGTTCACGCATCATCTTCTTGAGCTCATATGCCGCATTCGGATCAAGTCCCGTCATAGGCTCGTCGAGTATCCATACAGGTGGATTGTGCACAAGCGCAGCTATGACCATCATCTTCTGGCGCATACCGTGGGAATAGCTGACCATCTGTCTGTTCAGGCTGTCCTCCATACCAAAGCGCTCAGCCATCTGCTCTATCCTCTGCTTTCTCTCGGTGGTCGATACTCCATATATATCAGCGATGAAATTGACATACTCAAGTCCCGTAAGTCTGAGAAATATATCAGGATTGTCGGCTATATAACCCATGGACTGCTTGGCCTCCATTGGCTTTTCTCTCATATCGAAACCATTTATCTTTACTCTGCCCTCCGTCGGCATAAGTATACCTGTCAGCATCTTGATGGTAGTTGTCTTACCCGCACCATTCTGTCCAACAAATCCTACTATCTCACCCTTGTGTATATGGAAACTGAGATCATCAACTGATACAATGTCTCCGCCATACACCTTCTTAAGATTCTCCGCTATTATCATGCGCATGTCCTTTCATCACTATATCGTTTTTGCATACCCGGTCTTATTATATCAATTCAGCGTACGGTTTACAAGTTTACCGTTGTATCAAGACAGAATGAATATATGACCTTCTCCTTAACCTTCATGCCGGTGAGCTGTTCAAGCACATCGGCGTATTTGTCGAGCTGGATATGGTATCTCTTAACCAGCTCCGACGCATCCTTCACGCTGTCTGTCTTGTAATCCAGAAGAACTATGCCTCCATCCTCCTCGAAGTAGGCATCTATGATTCCCTGTACAACTATCGTCTCGTCTCCGCAGTCCTTAAGTGAGCTCATTATTTCTCCGGGCTCCATCATCATGTAGAACTGTCTCTCACGGTACAGTCTGTCCGACTTGCCCGCAGCCGCCATGCGCTGTCCTATCTCACTGTGTATCATCTTATATATCTTCTTTGGTCTTATCCGCTCTCTGTACAGCTCATCAAATAACCCAAGCTCAAACACTCTGTCGACATCCTTCTCCGCATCCGCAACAGTTTTCCCTGAGAAGTCTGCAAGCTCCATGATCTTGTGATAAATGTTTCCTATCTCATTTCCATGGACTATCCTCTCCTCACTCATGAATGCTGGGATTGGGACCTCACTTCTGGCACTGTACTCCCTGCTGGTTAGGATATCCGGTGTAATGGCATCCTCACCGTGCGCCTGAAGTCTTTTTATCTCGGTTATGGACATCTTGCTCTTAAGCCCCGAATGTCTGTAGCCATACCTGAATTCCAGTCCGTTCTTCACATGGTCATACAGTTCTTTGTCGAGCTTCGCTTCAGAGGCTTCCACTGTCATATTTTCTGCTTCATCCTGATCAGTCTCAGGAGACATAAAGCTGTCGGCCTCCACCTCGATGCTCTTCACATGATCGCACTCTCCCACATATCTGAGCGCGGTATATATCCAGGCGGCATAGCCATTTGCTTTCATGATAGATGCATAATTCATCCTGTCTCCGATTATATACATATCACAGGCTGCCTTGAATTTATCTGCATCCTTCACGCACCCGGTCATGTACAACTTTTCCTTTGCCCTGGTTAACGCCACATACAGGACTCTCATCTCCTCGGCATAGGTCTCCGCAACGATATTCTTACTCATTATCCGCTTGAAAAATGTCATTCTTCTGGCTCTTGTTCTGAGGTCGACCTGGTCGCACGCCAGATAATGATCCTGGTGGACAAGCACATTTGATCTGGTGTCCATCAGATTAAACTCCTTGCCGAGCCCAGACACAAATACAACAGGGAACTCCAGTCCCTTGCTCTTGTGCATGGTCATGACTCGGACGACGTCCTCATTCTCACTGACCACATCAGCCTCTGCAAAATCCAGATCATTTGTCTTGAGCTCATCAACATATCGGATGAAGTTGAACACGCCCTTGCTGTTCTCCTCGAAATCATCCGCCTTCTTGATGAGCATGTCGATATTCGCCTGGCGTCTTCTTCCCATCGGTCTGGCACCGACAAACCAGTAAAATCCGGTGGTGTCCAGCACGTATCTTATTATGTCGCTTATGGACATATAATTTTTATTCTTCTTGAGATAGTCAAGCATGCGGAGGAATTCCCACAGTCTGTCCACAGCGTGTTTTTTCTCGCCCACATGGGTGTCCATATAATCTATAACCTTGTCATAAAGTCTGGCGTTCCAGTCCGTGCCGTTCTTCTCGTATTTGCTGCGGTATTCACCCACTATAACCGCAAGCTCCTCCTCATCAAGGCCTACCAGTGGCGACCTTAAGACAGCAGCCAGGTCGTAATCCACGTAGCTGTTATCAACTATGGAGAGCATGCTGACCAGTGTCCGTATCTCAGCAGCATCAAAGTAGCCACTCTCACTCTCAATATACAGAGGTATGCCCTTCTCCTGAAATACCCTGTCAAATATGGTGGATGCTGTGGACACACTTCTAAGCAGTATGACGATATCCTTATATCTGACAGGTCTCCTGTCAGCACCACTTCCAACATACAGAGGTTCACTTCCGTCAACAATATCACGTATCTTACCGGCGATATAATTCGCCTCAACCTCAGGATTGCCATACTCCTCAGATACATCCGCTTCTCTCAT
Source organism: Coprococcus sp. RTP21428st1_C9_RTP21428_210409 (assembly GCF_040227395.1). Taxonomy (NCBI): domain Bacteria; kingdom Bacillati; phylum Bacillota; class Clostridia; order Lachnospirales; family Lachnospiraceae; genus Coprococcus; species Coprococcus sp. RTP21428st1_C9_RTP21428_210409. The sequence continues at coordinate 7,544 of NZ_JBEHVV010000025.1, read as the reverse complement.
ATTGTTGTCTATGAGTATGAACTCTGATACAGGGCCATGATCCACGTCATCCGGCTCCGTCATCCCTTCTCCGTCACTTATGGCAAATCTGGAATTGAGCTTTGCGCCCTCATCGTACTCTATGTCTCCTATCTCTCGCCTCATGAGCTGGGCAAATATTGAGTTCACCGTCTTTAACACATTTATCTCACTTCGGAAGTTTCTGGTCAGCAGTATGCTGTTGCCATCTATGTCCGGGTCCGCTATGTCAGCATCACCCAGCCTGCGGTAGCTGTCATACTTCTCTATGAACAGATCCGGTCTCGCCATTCTGAATCTGTATATGCTCTGCTTAACATCGCCGACCATGAATGTGTTGTGGATATCCTCACCGTGTCCCGACACACTTGCCAGAATGTATTCCTGCAGAAAGTTACTGTCCTGATACTCATCTATAAGTATCTCCCTGTACCGCCTTGAGACTTCCTTTCCAATCTCTGAAGGGACAGCCCTGTCATCCTCTATTCCATCGCAAAGTATCCTGAATGCGAACTCCTCTATGTCGTGGAACTCGAACATATTCTTGTCCATCTTGACCTTCATCAGCTCATCCATATAAAGCTCAGTGAGCTTCAAAAGTGATGATATCACTGGCTCAGTCATGGCTGCCTGCCTCAGAATGTCATCCACATCCAGGACGACCGAAACTATGTCGTCTATGATCGACTTATACACATCCCGCCTTGATTTGACAAATTCCTTCTTCTCCGGGTCAGCTCCACCGCCCGGGTTCACAAATCTGTCAAATGCATAGCATATACTCCGGCCCTGGGCATCCTTCTCCATCTTGAGTCCCTCCGGTCTCAATGACGATCTGTATATATCTCTGAGTTCAAACAGGTCAACATGCAGGTCGTCTTCCCCGCCACAGCTTCTGAGCATGTGTGTTATCAGCTCAACATCCTTATCCACACGGAGTCCGTACGCCTCAAGGCCATACGCCTCCGTTGCATATTTCTGGCACTCCCTGACCATATCATCCGCAGTTCTGAGCATCATGTACACCCTGTCCGCAAATGTTCTGACCATCGGAAGCCCCACGACTTCTCTTCTCTTCTCCTCCTCAGTGGATGATGTATCCACGACAAATTTCATGGCATCCGCCGCCTGCGCAAGCCATTTTTTCGGCTCCGGATAGCTGGATATAACCTTTATTATCCTCTCAACGATATCCGGCACGGCACTGTCACTCTCATTTCTCGCAAACGTCATTATCAGCCTGTCGAAACCGGGCACGACCGATTCATCCTCATAGCACATCTCCATGACCTGATCCATCACGTCGCGCTTTATGATCTTCATCTCCGTGTCGTCCGCTATGCCAAATGCACAGTCAAGCTCCACCCTCGCAAAGTATTCCTTCACTATCCTAAGGCAAAAGCTGTCTATGGTGCAGATGTCAGCATGGTTGATCAATGTCATCTGCTTTATAAGATGCTCGTCATATTCGCCCTTCGCCATCATCTCATCTATCTTTTTCTGCAGTGCCTGTCCTATCTTCTCCTTCATCTGGGCCGCTGCCGCATTTGTAAATGTAACGACAAGAAGCTCATCCACAGATACCGGCTCGCTTCCCTCTATTCTGTCACCACGCGAATTTCTTCCGGCCACCATCTCTATGATACGCTCCACGAGCACCGCCGTCTTACCTGACCCCGCCGCTGCAGATACAAGAAGATTGCCATGCCTTGTGTCGATGACATGCGCCTGCTGGTCTGTCCACTTTATTCCATTGTCAGTCTTCATATCTTTTCCCATGTCATCATTCCTCACTTATCTCTATATCGAACTCAGCAGCTCTCTTCACTATCTGTTCAGACAGTTCCCTCAGCTCCTCAAGATGCGCCCTCTCCTCCGCAAGCTTCCTGCCGGTGCTCTCGAGAGTATCCCTCATCTTCTGTGTTGCCTTATCGCCGCGGTCATCTACCTTCTTCTTTGCATCCTCATACTTTTTCCGGGCGCTGTCACATGACTTAACGGTCTTCTCCATATCGCTCCTGACCTTCTTGTATTCAGTCTTGATATTCTTTATATCCTCAGCTTTGCGGTTGTAATTTTCCGCCTCGCCCCTATAGATCCTGGAGTATGAATTGCCTGAATACTTGCTGTCAAATGCACATATGCCCTTAAAATCACAGTATTTGCACGCATTTGCCTTGCCCTCATTGACCGGATTTATCTCGATGCTTCCCTCGGCTATACTGCCGGCAAGCCTCTCTATGTTCCTGCGGTTCGCCTCCATGAGATCTGTTATAAGAGTCTCCTCAAGGCTCTGTCCGTTCTTGAGTGTCGCTGAGCTGTTGTCCATGACCTTCAGCGCCCTGTTATCTCCATTGTACAGGCCTGAATATCTGGACTCCTCAAGTATCTTCTTCTCGAAGGTGTCCACAAGCACTCCCCCGAACACCTCGTCATCGGCCGCAAATCCCATGCCGTCATCAGTGTATCTGATCTTATCTCCCATTGCCGTCACGTCACATGCCGGATTGTCAAAGGTATAATACAGAAGTCCGCCCACATGTATACCACCAGGTCTTCCAAGCTGTGCCATCCTGCGCTTTTCAAGCTCGCAGGCTATGGCACCGTATGTCACAAGCTGCATCTGGAGTCCTCCGAGCACCTTGTCTATATCCAGCTTCTTATCAGATGACTTGTAATCTATAATCTTGAAATAAGCATCCCTGTCATCCGTAAATTCATCTATTCTGTCTATAACTCCCTTGAGGCTCATCGTGAGTCCATTTGGAAGGTTGAATATATATCTGTCTATGTTGTCTGCATTTTCCGATGTGTTGAACCGCCGCTCAAAATTCTCCGGGTCCATCTCCCCACATCTGATAAATGTGCGGAGCGTCCTGGCTGTCCTCGATGCAACATCCGCCAGAAGCTTTTTCATGTATGCCGCTCTTGAAGAATCCTCAAAGTACAGCCCGGCTTCATCCTCCGCAGATTCATTTGCAAATTCCACCGCCTTCTGTTCCAGCTCCGCCTCGTCCAGATGTACCCAGTCGTTGTCCCTGAACATCCTGACAAATGAGAATATCTTCTCCATGGTGCTGTGAAGTATATTACCAACATTTGCAGCGCCTATCCTGTATGTCTCCCTCTCTCTGAGCGAAAGTCCGTATGTCAGGAAATACTTGAACTGGCACTCAGCATACCGCTCAAGCTTGGACACACTCTCCACCAGATTCTCTCCATATATAAGGCGTACAGTATCTGGAGACAGATTTTTTGACGAGTTAACATAATTCTGCCCGAAATTGATCGATCTGAGCTGTCTGCCATATCCCATCTTCGAAAGCAGTTTTCTGACAGCGTCCAACGTCTCCCCGGCTTCAACGTCATCAGAATGTCTGATGATGTATCTGAGCGCTCCCGCCGCAGTCTCCGGCATCTGACCGTCCACATCATACTCCTCCGTCCGTATATCCGGGAATATATTCTTTATCCTGTCTATCAGGTATGACGGCTTCATGGACTTGAGATCCTCTCCGATCTTTCGGCACAGCACATAGATCATATCCGATGCCTTGGTGAGCGTGGTGTATATATAGAACTGTTCTATATACGCATTTGTCTTATCTGATGGAGCCAGCTCTATACCGTAGTCCTCAAGACTCTGGCGGTCTGCACCGGAGAGTATCCTGCCCTTCTTGGCCGGTTTCGGAATTATGCCTTCGTTCACTCCCGCCATGAACAGCACCTTTATATGGTTGAGCCTTGATCTCGTCATATCGCCGACCACCACGCGGTCTATAGTCGGAGGCACTATACCGATCTCCATATCCGCTATGCCTGCATCCAAGATTCCCGCATATTCTTTTACGGTAAGCTTCTCATCGCCGATTATAGCCTCCATCTTCTCAAACAGGGCAACAACCTTGTCAAATATCCTTCCGTATGCATCTCCCTCATCCCATCTCTCCTGCTCATACAGCACTTTCTTATGAGCCTCAAGCTTACCGCACACATCAAGCTGCGCAAGGAAGCTGTAAAGAGATTCCGTATATGTTCTCACTGTGTTCTTGGAGCCAGGGCTTGCCGGCTTCCACACATCGATACATTTGTCCGAGAAAAGCTCCATGATCTGGGCTCTTATAGACTCCATGTCTGCCGCATAGTCAGGATTCCTGTCATCGGTTATCTCCTTCGTCCAGCTCCTGTAACCCCTAAGATTCCTGAGGAGCACATAGTTCTCCATCCTCTCAATGTCGTCCTGATCCACACCGGTCATTCCTGACTTTAACAGTCTGAACACGCTGTCAAATGAGAAGTTGTCCGTCATCACACCGAGGAAAGCCCTTATGGTGTCTGAGCACGGATCTCCCTTAAGAGATATATTTGCATCTATGAACACAGGGATATCGTATTCCTCCATCGCCTGACGGTAATACCGTGCCACATCCTGCAGATCACCCGCAACCACGGCTATATCCTTATAACGGTATCCCTTGTCCCTGACAAGCTCTCGTATTCTTCCCGCTATATACTCAGCCTCGTCTGCCGCCCTGTCCACAGCGACCACATGTATGTCTCCGTCATCGCCTGTGACTCTGCCATGGGGGTATCTGAACAGATTGGCCTCAAGTCCGGCAAGCTCCTTGCTTTTCTCGAATCTGTACGGTCTGCGATCCTGACACATAACGACATTATCCAGTATGTCCACCTGCTCATCCCCCGCCATTCTCACAAGCGCCTGCACAGTCTCCTTGGTGAGTCTGAACAGCTCGTACTCCTTCGGCTTTGTGAAGCCTATCTGCGACGCATCTATCGTAAATACAAATATCATGCTCTCAACGCGTGTCATGAGCTTCCTGATAAGATCCATCTGTACCGGTGTAAATCCTGTGAATCCGTCAAGATACAGATGGCTGTGCGCCAGCATATCCGACCTGTCCACGCACTCAGCTAGCAGCTCTATGAGCTGCTCCGCAACTATATAGCTGTCATCCCTGTTATACTCCTCAAATCTCTCGTATATAAGCCTGATGTCATGCATTTTTCTGTATACCAGACTGTCCTTATCCAGCTTGTCCATGACTGCGTCGATCGAATCCCTGTCAACCGCATACTGGAACAGCTCAGACATCATGGATTTCATCTCATCTATAAAACCCATCTTGTTGATATAGCTTCCATAAACAAGGAGCTCGTCCTGTGACTCTATAAGTATCTTCTTGATGAGCATGCTCTTTCCAAAGTCCTCCAGAACCCTTCCCGGATTCACTGACAGCTCATCGAATACCCGGTACGCAAGCCTGTTGAAGCCTATGGCATCTATGTTCATTGTTCCATGCCTCGGATGCATGGTCACTATATCTCTCTGCGCCTCCATGGAGAACTGCTCTGGAACCACGTACAAATAATTCAGGTCTCCGTGAGCCATCGACTCCTCTATCAGCTTCTTTATCACATATTCTGTTTTTCCTGAACCGGCGGGTCCCAGTACAAACTGTATTGCCATCTGTATTCTCCTTACACCTCAATATACTGTTATCTATGCTGTTTTTTCATCTGCTAATAATTTTCTCATAAAATCGCTCTCTTGTGAATAAAATATATAAAAAACAGGGAGAGCAAATAATGTCATCAACTAAACTTATCGTATTAAAATCAAAAGAACTCATATACACCGCCATACTGCTGGCACTTGTGATCGTATTTGTCATTATACTTATCACCATGTTCCGCGGCAAAGATTCAGATGACACCAGTGGTTCAGCCAGGAGCATCGCAACCTCAGCCCAGACTGATCCGTCTCCTAAGCTCGACGAGATACATTACACACCGGGGACATACTCATCTTCCCTTGTTCTGGGAGAAAACACTCTGTCCGTCATGGTCACTGTGGATGAGGACTACATCACAGATGTGTCATTCAAACAGGTGGATGAGACTGTGACCACCATGTACCCACTTCTTGAAACGGCACTCGAGGATATCAATACTCAGCTTCACTACATATCTTCCGTGGACGATATAACACCTTCCGGAGACAGCACATACACTACCAGACTTATCATAGATTCCATACGAAATGCCCTGAAGGATGCCGTGATCAACTAGCTGTCACGGTGCTTTCTGCCAAAACAAAAGGACATATGACCGTATATATCTTGCATTATATACGGTCATATGTCCTTTATTTATCCCACCGTTTATACGGTCGTTACTGCTTTGCAACTATGTTATCCTTATCCTTGAAAATACTGCCTCCCGGCACATATCCCCTGACTCTTGATACAGGATAGATGTTGCTGAATCTTCCTATTACGGTTCCAGGATTGAGGACGCTGTTGCAGCCAACCTCAACATTATCTCCGAGCATTGCACCAAACTTCTTAAGTCCTGTTGCAATGTCAAAGCTCTGTCCGTCCGCAGTTCCCTTAACGTGAACCAGAGTCTTGTCAGACTTCACATTGGACGTGATGCTTCCAGCACCCATATGTGACTTGAAGCCGAGGACTGAATCTCCCACATAGTTGTAATGAGGAACCTGAACGTTATTGAATATGATGACATTCTTGAGCTCTGTTGAATTACCTATCACACAGTTCTCTCCGACCAGTACGCTTCCTCTGATGAACGCACCCGGGCGAACCTCTGTGCCTGCACCTATGATTGTCGGTCCAAGGATGGTTGCTGTTCCATACACCTTACAGCTCTTGTGGATCCACACATGCTCATCCACCTCATTGTACTCATCCTTGTCCAGACTCTTTCCAAGCTCAAGCACGAAATCCTTGATAAGTGGAAGCGCCTCCCATGGATAGGTAAGCTTCTCAAGAAGAGGCTTTGCCATGGTCTGATCCAGGCTGTAGAGCTCCTTTATTGTTACAACTGACTGTATATCTTCCATAATAATAGTCTCCTTTTCTATCACATATAACTGATACATACTATGTTATACACCTTTGAATCAGTATGTGCAATCACTGTGTATCCGCATTCTTCTCCGCCTTTGCGCCTGTTCTGGCTGTGGCTCTTGTCTCCTTCTTCTGGGCACCTCCGCCCTTGGCGTAGAACACCTTCGTTTTGTCGAATACCCCTGTTATTCCATTCTGGTTCTGTATCTGCTTCACAAGGTTTGTGTATTTGGTGACAAATGTAGTCATCTTATCCGTGTATTCCTGCTTGGATATCTGACCTTCAGCGACACCCTCAAGCCCCTTTTCCCAGCTCGCCGTCAGGTCCGCTCTCAGCAGACCGTTGATGGAATAATATACTATATCGTATATTATCTCCCCAAGGAATGTCGGGGTCACTATCTGTGTCTTCTTGTTCAGCGATATATATTTGTTCTTCTCCAGCTTGGTGATGATCCCGTCTCTTGTGGCACTTGTTCCGATTCCAGCTCCCTTGATCTGCTCTCTGAGCGCCTCATCCTCTATGAACTGTCCTGCATTCTCCATGGTCAGGATCAGTGATCCTGAGTTGTATCTCTTAGGTGGGGATGTCTCACCCTCCTTTATGTCGATTCCCTGGACGCTCAGCTTGTCACC
>NZ_JBEHVV010000024.1:0-37079 GCF_040227395.1 Coprococcus sp. RTP21428st1_C9_RTP21428_210409 | reverse complement strand
GACCAGCTCTTAACCTTATATCCCTTATGAGGAGTAGCAGCTAAAGTGATCGTTGAGTTCTCAGGGAGTCTTGTTCCACTGTCAACTGTGAGTCCGTCACTGTTTTCATTTCCAGGCTGCTGGTACTTGATTGAAACTGTACCATGTGTATTTGCCGGCCTGGCAGTAACTGTGTACACGTTTCCTGTCAGTGTGTATGATGCTTTAACCAGGTTTATTATATAGTTCTTCTCAAGTTCATTCATAACCTGTGAATGCTGATCGTCCACCTTGACGTATGCAACATCTATATCATATATACCCGGCAGCAGCCCACTTACTCCATATGATCTGAGCTCGTAATCCCTGTCTCTCTGAGGCATTATGTCGGTATCCCATGCCTTGAGACCTGTTATCACCGCATCCTCGCACTCTCTTACAGAATCATTTACACTTTTCTCTGTATCCTGGGCAGCTATCTCAAGCTGTGCCCTTCCAACATTTATATTCTTCTGAGTCTTGTCTCCGCCATTTGATGCCGTTATCTGGAACATTCCAATAGACTTCGGTATAAACACGCCGTTTGCAAGTTCGTATTTGTCTGTGTCCTCAAATTCTCCTGTCTTATTATTCTTTATCTTAACTGTGTATTCTGAATCGTCCGTGATATCCTGAAGCTTTCCTGTATTGTCGTATGACACTCTCTCCAGAGACATCTTCACCGAATCTCCGTATCTTACATTATCCTGCATGGTCAGATTCATGTTCGTCTTTCCCTCAAATGAGGTATATATAGACATCGAGTCAGATATACTGTCGTTGTACTGTTTATTTCCTGCAAAGTATACATATACGTTGTATATTCCCTGTCCGGATGGCTCCCACTGTGCAGTATAGCAGCCATTTGCTCTGTCGTACTTACCAGCTATGCGCTTGATCTCAGGCCCTGTAATGACAAATTCCACATCTCCCTGTACGTCCTCACCTGACAGTGATTTCGGCTGACAGCTGAGTGTGATCTTGTCTCCTGTATATGTGACCTCTGCCCCTGTGGTCTCAGATCTCACCGTCTTGGTCTGATATACTGATTTGAGATCAGTCTGGACCACCTTGACAGTATCTGACACATTAAGAGTCTTCTTTGAAGTCATCGTAAAACTTCCGCTTTCACTATCTGCCACATAATAGTACACCGTACTGTCTTCACTTCCCGATGTGTTTCCGAGAAGATAGAAGTTCTTGCTGCCATCCTCTGATACCCATTTTGCGAGTATCCTGTCATATGTAACATCATCAGATGCATATGACACCTTTTCACCTGCATAGTCAGCCGCATTTACGCTGGTCAGCTTGTAAGTATTGCCATCAATATCTGCGATGAAATCTGATTCACTCACACCATATGCCGCGCCGCCCACATCAGATGCTTTAAATGTCTGTGATTCATCCACGTAACCGTCGCTGTCCTTTTTGACGCTTACTCTGCATGGATAGTAATTCTCGTCACTATCTTTCCACATATAGTTTGTTCCGTCGCTGACAAGAATATATTCCCTGACTCCGGATGTTACTGTTATAAGATTTCTCTCCTTAGTCACGTTCTCCACCTTTGTAGTCTCTGAGCCCGATGCCCTGACTACGCTGCCATCCGACAGATCTTTATTCTCGGTATCGTTGTGCGCCAGAAGCATGACCTTGCTGTCCGCCTTATTTACAGTGAGTGTTGCAGTCTTGGTGTAGAGTGTGATGTCGTTGTAATAAACTCTGCATCGATATTCGTTTCCATCCATTTCATCACTTACATCAGTAAGTCTGAGCGTAGGATTGCTGCCTCCTGTCGATACGCTTCTCCATCCATTATCTGTATTAACCTGCCAGTTGTATCCAACGCTCTGGTTTACTCCATCCCCATCATAATAAACCGCATTTGCCGCAAATTCTGCATTTCCACCGGCAAACGTATTTGTATCATCAGGGTTCTTTGTTATATGGAAGTTAGAACTGTCCTGAAGTGTCGTCGCGGTTGCCGGACGGCTGAACAGACTCTTTGAACCATTTGCCTGAAGAGCTCTCACCGCAAATGTGTAAGTCCTGTTGGAATATAGTCCCTTCACTTCATAGTCAGTAACTGTATATGGCACAACTGCCTTGCTGTTGTAATTACCTCCTGCATCAACGATACAGACCTCATAGTAATCTGCATCATTGGACGGTGACCACTCAAGACTGACACTGTTTCTCGTTGTGTCGACAACAGAAAGTCCCATCGGCATACGCGCCGGACGAACAACATTCTTAACATCATAGCCAATGACGAACACTGAATCACTGTCGCTGTTCAGCTTTGCAGTGTTCACCCGCAGCTGCCAGTCAAATGAGAAGCCTGTGCAGTCTGCCGGAACATTGTCCACCGTTCCACTGTATGTAACACCATTCGAGCTTACACGGGTGTAACCAAGACCCGCATGCTGGCTTGATGTCACACCGACAATGACCTTATTACCGAGTCCTCCGCCTCCAGCACCAAGCTTTTCGTTCGCCTCAAGGAACACTTCAGTCGAATACTCGTTCTCATCAGTCACAGATATCGTCTGAGTCTGATCTGCACCAGAGCTGGCATTTACAGAAGAATAATTGTTATTTCCACCTGACTGATAGGTGTACTTTAATTTACCTCCAAGAGTCTGGTATGTAGCAGGGTCTCCCGCTGTGTTATTCAGAATATTATTATATATCTCGTTGAGACCCTTGCTCCTTCTTGCAACCTTGTCGTAATCTGCCACATCTATGATTGAAGTTGAAGGTCCGAGACATACCGGCATAACCACCGGCTCCCATTTTCTCGCAATCGGATCATATATGGAGTATTCGTAATACATATATTTCAAACAGTACAGAACAACCTGATCAGAACCTCCACCTGCGGCATTATATGTCATCTCATATTCCGTTGTCTTTGTATTTGCATATTCAAAGCTTGCTCCATACGAAAGTTCAACCTCTACCTCACCTGCTCCGATGAGCTGGATCTCCGACGACACATACGCGCCAACTGATATTGACAGGTTAGTTGATACCGTGTTCGATGAACCTTTGCTTGTTGAATATGATGTTCCACCGTTATTTACATATTCATATACTTCCTGAACATCATCAAAATACGGACTTGCCTGAAGGATTGCATAGACCTCTGGATTTGTGTATACCGGATACTCTCCCTCGTACTTTAACCGCACACTGTCATTATCAATATCCGGAAGACACAGTGAAACAAATGTTCCATACATATCCTGTCTGCTGTTCGACTGGCATACTACACCCTCCTGACTGCTGTATGGGCTGCCGCCATCCATAGAAAATGTCGCTATGTCCAGCCAGTAATAATCATCTTTATCATTGAGTTTCTTCTCTCTGTGCACTCCCACAACGCACACAAAACTCTGTCTGTAATTGTTCCCCTTGGCATCCTTATCGACACAGCCAACCCTGACATCGCCGATCCACACCTGATCTTTTTTCTTCTTGTCGTTGCCCTGATTGCGCTGGTCGGTACATATACTCATGCTTCCTATCTCCGAACCTGTTATTCCGCCATCTTCCAGTGAGAAAGCATATACCTCTGCGCCAAAAAGCACACTGTCATTTTCATTATTGCCGTTCATGCCCTTAAGGTCTGCACACGCAAGCGCCAGAGGTGCATTCACAGGTCTGTAATATTCTTTATTTTTAACCTCGTGATATTTCACGATTTCTTTACTCTTAGTCCCCAGGCTTCTCGTATGATAATCTGACAACACATAATTATCCGTCCGACTATCGTAGTATACGTATCTGTATGCAGCCTGCGTGGCTTCATATTCCATCTGCAAATATTGAGAATTGCTCGAATAATATCCACCAACTATAAGTCCTGTGACCATGGCTCCTGATCCGGGATACTTAAACCGACCAAATGCACAGTTTGCAGCATACATTCCGTAGTTCTGTTTTTTGCCATCTGTGTCTCCAAGTGACACTTCATTCAGACCTTCTATAGGGACAAGTCCGCCGTCTTTATATGTATAGACGGTCATATGACCTGCCTTTGCCATGTTGCGATTCTGAACTGATCCAGATACGGCAACCGCGGCCTCATCCCGGCCATCCTGCTCCAGATCACCGCCGGCCAGAGTTACCACAGGAGCTCTTCCTATTCCATAATCACACCACGATCCACCCGCTCCACTTTCATAATTAGATGCAAGCCCGCCCGGTATGCTTATATTATTTCCCTTTGTGAACCTGCCGTTTCTCTTGCCATAATATACATCGACTATGGCATAGCGTATGTTCTGATCGTTTATATTTCTATCCTCGTAAGTTCCACAGTATACGAGAAGATCTTCAAAACCATCTCCATTCAGATCGGCCTTTTCGATCTCAAACATCGCATCCAGCTCCTGCTGGTATCTTCTGATAAAATACAAAAGTCCATCGCCATATGTAGAATTCTTGTTTAAAGTAGGGGTAAGCGTAGCAATTGAAGATCTTGTACCATCAGCTGCTATCTTGAAAATATTCACATCTATCTTTCCGCGGTACTCCTTGCCGTCTATGACAGTTTTAATACTTTTCCATCCAGCTGGACTGAATACTTTATCTCCATGTACTCTTAGCTCCGCAACGTAGTTGGTTTTTCCGTCGCCTCCATCAAATGCAACGCTTGTCGCATACAGGCCGTTAAAACCATTACTGTCCTTTTTTAGAACATTTCCCATGTTGCTACTTATGTTACTGTCTCCCGATCCGCCGTGTTCCACTTTCACATTATCTTTGCCAAGATCATAGAAACCATACGCTCCGTACAGATTGCCAAGGCTGCTGTTTACCTTTGTAGTCCTGTCCTTGAAATCTCCAATCCTGTCAAATCCGTCTCGCACAGTGTACTTGTTTCTGTAATTGCCGTTTGCCGCAACGTATACCTCATTCACCTCTGCAAATGTAGATATATTATCCTTGTCATACGGCACCGCAGCTTTGCTTTTGTCTATATCGGTGCTGAGACCCAGAGCTTTGTATGTACTCTCGTCAATCTCCGTCTCGACCACCGTCTTGCCTGTTTTCTTCGAGCTGTCCGCCGCGTATGCTTTTTGTCCGGGAATAAATCCGGACAGCATAGATAGCACCATACTGGCCGTCAGCGCCCAGCTTATCGCCCTCTTTCTCATAATTTCTTCCTCCCTTTCACTAAAAAAACCAGCCATGAACACCAGCCGTTTTAAGCTGCCACATTCTGGTATCAATAATATATTTACAATTATAATTGCTGTGTTTTTCCATGTACACTAACCAAAAGGCTAGTAACAGGAGGTAAAAACAACTTTTTTGCAAAAAAATCCACAGAACGTACCGTCTATACTGTACGCCCTGTGGATCGTAATAAACATCTAAACTATTCTGTTACATGCCATATATGAAAGGATCATTCCACCGACTTAAGCGATTCCGCCATATTTATCTTATCAAGCTTGACTGACATGACTCTGTTGACAAGGAAATTGAACACAAATGTCAGAACGATACTGTACACATAGCTCATCGGCGCTATATATGTATCAAATGCGACCATATCCACCTTGATCTGTCCTATGACAAATGCATGCAAAAACACTCCAAGCACAAGTCCCACAGCGATCCCGAATGTCGTCAGGACTCTGTTCTCCCTGAACACATAATCTGAAGTCTCGTTTTTGAAAAATCCCAGAACCTTTATGGTTGCTATCTCCCTGATTCGCTCTGTGATATTGATATTTGTCAGGTTGTAGAGAACGATAAATGCAAGCGCACCCGCCGAGAGTATAACTACAATTACTATATAATTCAGACTCTCCATCATCTTAGATATCCTGTTCTTCATATCCTTGTTGATAGTCACTGATGCTGTTGCTGCATCACCCATAAGATCAGCAGATATCTCGTGCGAATCTGCGCCTTCCTCAAGATTGAAGTACACCGATTTGTACTGAGGTGCTTCCCCCATCTGATCCTCATATGTTTCAGGTGATATATACACATAGTTGTATACATGATTCCTGAATATGCCTGATACGGAAACTCTTATCTCTTTCATCTCGCTGTCTCTGACCGTTATTACATCGCCCGTTTTGATGTCGTACTGTTCTGCCAGCGCAGTATTGATCACAGCTTCCCCTTTGCCCGGATATTCTATCTTCGCACCATCTTTATCCGCCAACTTCATATACCTGTCAACGTGCTCAGGTTCTTCCATGATGACCATGTTCACGGACTTTACGCCACCATCATGAACCAGATCCCAGGTAGATTCACTGACGAGATCATAGCAGGAGGTATCCTCCTCCAGCCGGTCTTTCAGACTACTGAAGCGCTCATCTTCTCTATCACCCGCAATCGGTGTATTCAGCGTTATCACTCCATCTCCGACCTGTATCTCCCCATATTGATTGTCCGCAAATCCGCTTATGGAATCATTTATTCCAAAGCCTGTGAGCAGCAGCGCAGTACAGCCGCTTATTCCTATTATCATCATAAAAAAACGCTTTTTATATCTGAATACATTTCTGACACTTACCTTTCTCAGAAATTTCAGTCTCTTCCATATAAATGGTATATGCTCAAGGAACACCCTCTTGCCCGGCTTCGGAGCCTTAGGCCTCATAAGACTTGCCGCAGTCTCAGAAAGCTCGTATCTACAGGAAAACCAGGTTGTACCTACAGTGCACAAAAGGGATGCTGCCAGCACGCCAATAACCAGCGTCCAGTCTGTGGTTCTCTCAAGCGGCATATGTATATACATCATATGATATGCATACCAGATAACCTCCGGAAATACATATGTACCTATAAGATATCCACCTGCACATCCTACTACAGCCGCAGTTCCCGAATAGATCATATATTTTCCCATGATCGCCGCCTTGCCATAGCCTAGAGCCTTCAGCATACCTATCATAGAGCGCTGCTCCTCAACCATCCTGTTCATGGTAGTCATACACACGAGCACGGCAACCAATATGAAGAATACCGGAAATACCTTTGCAACTCCATTCACTATGTCTGAATCGCTCTCAAAGCAGACATATCCGATATTCGTCTCCCTGCCGAGTATGTAATAATTCACACCATCTGCATCATCCAGCGTTATGTCCTTCACCATATCCTCCGTCATACCCTTTGCCATGAGGATATCCTTATATCTGTCCAGTACACTGGCCTTACATATTGACTCCCATTCGTCTTTCCTATCGTCTATATAGTCTTCATACTCATCGGCATACATATCAAACTTTCTGTCAAATTTCACATATACATCGGTGTAGCATTCGCTGTCAAATGCTTCAGGGCTGACATATACAAAGCCCGCGATCTTACCATTTCCAAGGGTTGTGGTGCCTCTTTCAAAATTAATATAAAGAGGGGAGTTGACAGTTCCGACAACGGTGAATTTCTTCACCTTAAGGATATCCTGTGTACTGCTGTCCTCACCTTCTGCTGCATCGTCATCTGCCACCTCTATGACATCACCTATATTTATACTGTCCATCTTGGCATCTACAACACATTCATCTTCCTTTTCCGGCATGCGTCCGTCCACAAGACTCAGTTTATTGATGTTTTCCGGAACTGACATAGTCTTCAACACCCTGTCATTTTCACCCTGGTTCTTGTATAGGACGTCCAGACTATAACCGCCCTCAGCGTACAGCACATCCTTCTCCCCGGCAAATGAATCCACGTCATCATCCGTATATCCAAGAGTTGACAGAAGATGCAGATCATAGAAATTTCCCTTGTCAAGGAAATTCGATATGGTATTCATCATGTCCGGCTTCGTCATCTTGAGACCCGAGAAGAATCCCACGCCCAGAGCTATGATCGCCATGATGGCTGCAAATCTTCCAAATGTATTTTTTATCTCACGAAATGTCGTGCGTCTCATCATTGATTTCATAGGCCACCTACCATTCCAGATCTTCAACGTTCCTGATGTTATCATTCATAACCACTTTCTCCACAGTTCCGCTCTTAACCGTGATGACTCTGTCCGCCATGGCTGTGAGTGCCTGGTTGTGCGTTATGACTATAACTGTCGTTCCCGTATTTCTGCATGTATCCTGAAGGAGCTTCAACACTGCCTTCCCTGTGTTGTAATCCAGAGCTCCGGTCGGCTCATCACAGAGCAGAAGCTTCGGATTCTTCGCCAGTGCCCTCGCTATTGCAACTCTCTGCTGCTCACCACCTGAGAGCTGCGCCGGAAAGTTCGCCATACGATCCTCAAGTCCCACCTGCTTCAGAACTGTCGCAGCATCCAGTGGTTCCTTGCAGATCTGTGCCGCAAGCTCCACATTCTCAAGTGCTGTAAGGTTCTGCACCAGATTGTAGAACTGGAATACAAATCCCACATCATACCTTCTGTATGCCGTGAGCTGTCTCTTATTCAAAGTTGATATCTCTCTGCCATCCAGCTTCACGCTGCCGCTTGTCAGAGTATCCATACCGCCAAGTATATTCAAGATAGTAGTCTTGCCCGCACCAGAGGCTCCAACTATAACGCAGAACTCTCCCTTTTCTATCTCAAAATCCACATCGCGCAGAGCATTGATCTCCACCTCACCTGTCTTGTATACTTTCTTTACATCTCGAAATTCTACGTAGCTCATCCTGCACCATCCTTTCACTGTTCTTTCTTACAATCTCATCCAGGCTCCACAGCCTTGCCTCGGTCACCCTGTCAAATTTGATCTCTATCCACTCTTCCGTTCCAGGCTTATATATTCCCGCAAAATCATCATTTTGTATTATCTCACAGTCCATCTCCAAAATAAACTTCTCTTCATCATCAGAGAGAACGACAACTGTAAAATCCAGATTTTCTTCCCCCGGCAAAATGTACCGATTTATCAAATGCCCCTCCAGAAGTCCGGGATCGTCAACAAACAAAACTATATGCCTATATCCGCCTACATTCTCGCTGTTCACAAAATAATCCAGAGTACCATTTCTTTTCTGAAGCTCATTTGCCAGCATGTCTAACAAGCCCTTCACATCAGCTTCTCCTGCGGCAAAAGAGATTTCTCCATTCTTACGGTCCGCCAGATAAAGCTCATCATATCCTACCCATTCACCATCACCCGGATCACAGGCAAATGCTAGCTGAATCCTGTCATTTGTCTCATTTATCTCAAGCTGGCCTATGATATTTCTCGCTATATCAAATGCACTCTTTTTATTTCCATCACTTACTATTCCTATAACCCCGGTACGGCTGAGATCCAGCACCACCGGCAAGTCGTGGATAACTGCCGTTTTTATCTTCACCTCATTTGCAACGTCTGTGAGCTGTACCTCTCTCTCCCGCTTTCCGCCAGCCTCCTGAACCACCACATGATCAGATATATCCACACTGCCAAGCCCCAGTCTGACCATAAGATGATTGCAGGCCCTCGATCTATTCAGACATTCAGCCTGCGCCTCCGAAAAAAGGATTTGGACTACAGGATTGAATCTATCTCTCATATTATCCAAAATTTCCGTCTTATCGATCTCGATCAATCTGCACAAATGCTTTGCATAATTATTTCTCCTGATAGATTCAAGCTCCCCACGTTTCTCTTTCCCCGGTCTTGTCGAAAAATCCGCTATAGTACCCGGGATTACCCGCATCACTCCGAGGCCAATACACATAAGTATGAGCATAATGAAACCATACAGATCTATGCCGGCGAATCCTATTGGATGCCAGCGCCCTCTATAGTAATACCCTTTCATGTCAGGATTCCTGCCCTTACCATTTACTGCCATAACTATCACGATCACAGCGATCACTGCCACAATGAGAATTTCCACCAGAAGTATCTTCATATTAAGCTTGTTCTGATTTTGGGGCGTAGAGGCCTTAGGCAGTACAAGCTTGTCCGGCGGCAAAAGCTTCTCATCCAGCTTACCCGTTTTTCTGACCTTATCTGTTGTTTCCGTTCCTTCCGCATTCTCCATATTTTTCATATTCCCCATGTGTCCCAAATCTATTATCCCATCAACACTCAATATATTTTAGTTCGAAAATATATCAGTCTGTCAAGTCCGACAATGTATCCCATAAATATTTGTTATATATATTATACATCAGTAACCCCATATTCAGAAATTAAATTTATATATTGCTGTTCCCACGACAAAAAAGTCCCCCATACCTGCCTGATGCAGATACAGGGGACCTTTGTCTCATATACTATTTATGCTTTTTTGACTTTGGTGTAGCCGGTTCTTCAGCTGCTGCAGCGTTATGATTTGCTGTCGCATATACCTTCTGAACTACTTTCTTTTTCTTCAATGGATGCTTTGGGTTCTTATCCATTTTGAACACTTCCTTTCTGTTTTCCTAAAATGTTATATAACAGAAATCTGCAGTGCATATGCCGAACGGTCATCTGCACCACCGGTTGTGCTATCCTTTTCTTATCTTTGACTATGTTATAGTCCTCTATGCTAGCAATGTCAAGAGGTGAGTGCTAATTATTTTGTGAAGATTTTGTGAAGATTAGGTACTCGCATATTAACCGGGAAAGCGTACTGCCCCTCGGCAAAGATATGGTTCAGATACCCCCAATTCCCCCGCGGTTCATTGACACCATTTTCTCAATTGGATATATTGTGGGTGTTATTAGCAAAAAGGAGCTGACAGCCATGCCGAGTCATCCCTTGAAAGCGGGGACATAAAGACCCCCGATGCAAATCGGATCATAGAAGCAAATATAGTATACAATGTAAGGACCGGCGAACAGCTTACCAGGAGAAGACAAAATGCCAAAGGCTTCGAAGAGCTTCTTGACTGTGCCGGTGTCCTGTTCCTTGAAAATAACCAGACAGGAAATCTGATCATCAATCCCCCGCTTTCATCCATCGATGACCTGATGAAATATATGCAGATAGATTTTCTGCAGCCGATATACACACTCACATTCAGCAACGGACTCAGAGGCGGGCACCATACTTACATACCCTATCGCCAGGGCAATGGGCCTCGATGCCGGTTCTTCAGCCGCAGTCTCCATCATCGGCGGTGCGGACGGACCTATGGTTTTATTTGCATCACTCAAGCTGCTCATACCGAAGAGCATAAGAGGCAAAGCCATCGTCAGGGAACAGAGAAAAAGCAAGATCACATCCAAACAAAAGCTGGTTCCTGAATGAACAGGTGCTCAAGCTCCTGATCCTTGGAATGCTCGCGCTGCTCCTCTCAGGTATCGGCGGAATAGTCGGAGGCTACATCGTATACCTCTTCAAACGTGGAAACTTCAACCCTACTGTCGGTATTGCCGGAGTGTCATGCGTACCTTCTACCGCAAAGGTCGCCCAGAAGGCGGCATCCAAGGCTGACCCTTCAGCATTTATTCTCGACTACGCCCTGGGCGCAAATATCTACGGAGTTATAACGACTGCGATACTTACGGGAATTTATATAACGCTTTTGAGTTAAAATTACATGGTTTTATATACACAAAATGCCACAGCAGTTTTATGCTGCTGTAGCATTTGCTTTACCCTATTGCTTTGTGTATAGATTTAACTGATTGTCTGTGTCACGTCCTGCATACATTACTCTAAGAATGGTTACAACCTTTTTATCGCTATCAGGAATATAAAATACCACATAATTATCTACTAGTAATACACGAAGTCCACGGCTTTTCCACGGTTCTTTCTCGTATCTTCGATAACGCTCCGGCATCGTATCCAGACTTAATATCTACTCTTCCAGACGGTCAAGCTGTCCGCTTGCGTTTTGAGAAGATTGTAATTCAAAGGCAATATATTCAAAAATTCCTCTCAGATCATTGTCAGCCTGCTCGGATATCTCTAATTCATATATCATATTCCATAATCCTTACGAATGTCAGTAGAGACCTTTTTAGCATTTTTCGTCCGTCCAGCCTGCATATCAGCATATCCTTTCTCCAATTCTTCATCGAACTCTGCATCTGATAATGTGCTGATGTCAACAGGTCTGTCATATGGTATTTTTACTTCAAATGGAAGTCCTCTCTGTAAGATAATCTGTTTATAAAACATATTTATAGCACTAGAAGCAGGGATACCCAGTGTAGCCAAGATACTTTCTGCTTTTTCTTTGACATCTGGTTCAATCCTTGCATATAAATTTGCAGATTTTGTAGCCATATAAAGCATCTCCTTTCATAAGTAGTGTTTCCATCTATCCTTAATTATAAGCATATGTCCGCACAACAGCAATACTTTTATCTCAAATAGAAATACACTATCATACACTTACTCATATAAGAAAAATATGTGGGAAGCGTATTGTATTGCTTCCCACTCTTTAATGTTAATTGCGCTACGGATTGTTCTATATCATTTTCCCCTCAAAATCCTGTAATTCGTGAAATATATTATCTACTATAATACGTTCTCCTTCTATTCGATATAACATAAAATATCTATGTCTTTCAAAATTAATTCTTCTATATCCCAGCTTTCTCAAGCGCAGATTATCACATAGTTTCAAACTTGAAGCAATTTTTTCCAAACTTCTTTTCGTATTCTCAAAGTCCTGAAGAACATTTGCTGCAGCCTGTTTACTATGTTTTTCAAATAAGAGATATTGAATAAAATTATCCAAATCATTCTCTGCATCTTTTGTCAAAACCACCTCATAAGTCATACTTCTTCCTCATATCATCTATCACAACATCAGCATCACGACATTCACCTTTTTCAGCATGTTGTCTTGACTTCGCCAGTTTGTCTATCATCTGTTCCTCTGTCATTGCCACATATGGATCTGTAACAACCCTTTTTATCTCAAATGGAAATCCATTATTTGCAACTGCCTGGGTAAGAAAAATTCTTATAGCTGTCGTAGTATCTGTTCCAAGATCATGAAATAATTTATCTGATTTTGACTTAAGATCATTGTCTACCCTTACCTGTATTGTGCTTGCCATTCTCATGCACCTCCTAGTATTAATAATATGCAACTCCACCGCTTCTTTATAAATTATAATACTTAATTTATGCCAATTCAATACAAATGTATTGTTTTAGTAGTGATGTTTCATATGCAAACACTATGACATCGGCATCCTTCACATCTTCATATATTTCTATCATGTCATCCTGAATGAGATCATAGTTTCATTTTCACTCTATATATGATAATATGATTACGGTTAGATGTATCTAACCGTATGGGTGGAATTAGAAATTACAACACAATTATTGAACGGAGAAAATGCTATGAAGATAACAAAATGGGATGAACAGGCAGCCGAGGATATCGGCCATGCGTTTGGATATTACGACTACGGGCAAGAAACAGGTATGGGCGTGTTCTACAGCAGCAAAGAGGCAGTGGCAAATTACATAGCAGTCTACGTCCGTATGGCATTTGAAGGGCAAATGCTCTACGCGACTAGCGAACGCGGCGAGGGGTATATCGCCTACACCCTGCCAGGACAAAAAATGAATCTCAAGGCGGGCATGGCTATCCTCAAAGCTCTGTTTCACAACATGAGCCTTAAAGAGATGATCCGCATGGGAAAAGCTCTGTCCAAGGGAGGCAGATCTCTTCAAGATCGAATGAAGAAAGAGAAGAAAGATTTTATATTCGTCGGCATGGTCTGCGTCCGCGAACAATACCAGGGACAGGGATACATGAGAAAAGTTCTTGACATGGCTTTCTCTGAGGGAAACAGGTTGCACGTTCCAGTCATCCTTGAGACTGATGCCAAGTCGAAGTGCGACAAATACATGCATCTCGGCATGGAGCTTGAGGGCGTGCGCTATATGGGCGCTTATGGTAAGATGTACGATCTGATCAAATATCCTAATTAGGGAACAAGGAGCAGCACGCTTTAGCTCGTTGCTGACGCAAATTAAAAATGTCAGATAGATATAAGCTCCAAATCATTGCTCATATTTATCTGACATTTTTAAGTATTTAATGTTTACATTTGGATGGGCGGCGTATCCATCATATCAGGTTCCCGAGGGAGCGCAGGGTGCCTTTCCTGCTTGTCAAATGTATACAATGATGATACCATTGCTTACCGATAAAGTCAAGATATCTTATCTAACCAAATATATTACTACATATCGGCACCAATCTGCCTGACTTTACATATGAATCTATTTTTCCTTTTTTTACATCAAATACTGTAGCAATATAATATTTTGATTCCTTTTCATCTAATTTGATTGAAACAAAAATATTGTCATTATAACATTTAACCAACTCTATATTTCCATTATAACATCCTGCATAGTCTGGATGACTAATTATATCATCTAAACGATCAATGTATTTTGCAGCAACAAAATGCTTTCTTTTAATAAGATGTGTCAACAATCCCTTAGATCTATAAATTGTAAAAGCACTATAATCAAAACCTAATACTGAATTGAGTTTAGTGTTATAATGTGCTACTTTTATTAACTTGTCCTCATTTCGCATATTATATATCTCCCTCTATTCTATATTAAATGTTGAATAAGGCTATTATTTGTTGTATAGTAACCATTGGATATATCTATTTTATATTATCCAATGGTTACTGTCAATATTTAGTCTAGGAGGAATAATAATGTCTGCTAAATTAATTCCAGAACGATTAAAATTTGTGAGAGAAAATATGGGAATTACTATGGCTGAAGCATCCAGGAGACTCAATCTTTCCAAAATAGGATATTGCAGATATGAGTACGGAGAGAGAGTCCCATCTCAGCAAACGCTGGAAATTATTGCTCAATGTTTTAACACATCTGTTGAATATTTGACCGGTCTTTCGGATTCTCCGGCCGCGACACAAATCGTAATTGACAAAAACAAGAATCCTGAGCTCTTTGCCCTTGTTGATTTATGTCAGAACAAGGATACAGAACTCTTACAAAGAATGTTATCATATTGTAACCTGCTAATAAATTCATAGCAGATTTTGATTGATTTTTATATAAACGAAAGGATAGAACAAATGTACCAGATAATGACAGCCGACGAGGCAATGGATCTTATAAATGACGGAGATGTGATCGCACTCAACTCATTTCTCGGCATAGATATTCCAATCGAGCTTCACGAGGCATTATATAAAAGATACCAGAGGACAGGTTCGCCGAAGCACCTCACCGCTATATCAAGCGCGGGCTTTGGCGCGTGGGATGAGAACAAGGCGGCAGAGGGATACATAAGAGACGGCGCAGTTGACAAGATCATCTGTGGACATTTCGGAGCCATGTACAGCACCAAGAAGCTTGTCCTTGAGGACAGATTTGAGGCATACAATCTCCCACTCGGCTGTATCTCACACGCAATTCGTGCACAGGCCGGCGGACTTCCGGGAGCACTCTCCAAGGTCGGTCTCGATATATTTGTCGATCCTAGACTTGAGGGACCGGGAATCAACAACATATCAAAGGATGACTCACTTGTTAAATACGTCGAGCTGGATGGTGAGGAATTCCTCTACTACAAGCTGCCGCTTATCAACGTGGCTATCATCAAGGGAACTGCTGCCGACCGCAAGGGCAACATCTCATTTGAGGATCTGTTTACCGCAGGAGATGCGCTGTCCATCTGTCAGGCTGTAAAGGCAAATGGCGGAAAGGTCATCGTGCAGGTTGACAGACTTGTGGCAAGGCCATCAAGACCTCACAATACCATTATTCCGGGATGTCTGGTTGACGCTATCGTTGAGATACCGCCGGAGCCAAGACACGCATCATACGAATCCCTGACAGGAAGTTTTGAGATTCCATATTCACAGTGGCAGGACTGGGCTGAGATGCTTTCCGGTCGTACCAAGACAAAGAATGTCGTCAATACAAGCGCAGAGATCATTGGAAGAAGGGCCGCTCTGGAATTAAAACCGGACGATATAGTCAACATAGGTGTTGGAATTCCGGAGACTGTATCCAAGTATGCCAGAGAGAACGGTATTCTGGACAAGATAACCCTGACCGTAGAATCCGGAGGTGTAGGCGGATTTCCTGCATCGGGCAAGGTGTTCGGCGCTGTCATTGGCGCGGACTCCATCTATGACATGGCAAACCAGTTTGATCTCTACAACAATGGCGGTCTTGATATCTGTTTCATGGGCGGGATCGAGGTTGACAGGTTCGGGAATGTAAATGCCCACAAGGGTCCTGGCGCATTTGCCGGTGTAGGCGGATTTGCAAATATCACCGCCAAGACAGCAACCGTTGTGTTCTGTCTCACATTTGATACGAAGGGGCTTGCCGTGGAGGACAATGACGGCATCGTGACCATCAAAAACGAGGGAAGCATTCCTAAGTTCGTAAACGATGTCAGAAGCATCAGTTTCTCAGGAAAACGTGCGCTGGCAAACAGGCAGAGGGTTATATACGTCACAGAACGATGCGTATTTGAGCTCACTGAAAAGGGACTTAAGCTCATTGAGGTGTACCCGGGAATTGATCTTGAACATGACATTCTGAACAAGCTTCCTTTCAAGGTTGAGGTGGATGAAAGGCTGCGATAGCTAGAAGGCTGAGAAAAATAAATCCTAATATATTAAAAGGTCGTGAGAAGATCCCTACTCAAAATCTTCCCACGATCTTTTATGTACATCATTTTCTTATCTACATTAACTTTCTCACAATAACTAATGCTTCCCCACCAGCTCCACGCATACTATCTCCGGGAAGTTAAACAGCCTCACCGGAATCACACTGTTGCCAAGGCCTCGGCTGACTATCATCTCGGTGCCATTCATATAATATTCACCTGCTGTATATTTGGGAAGAAATCCCTGATCCGGAGCCACTATCCCGCCGACAAACGGCAGTCTGAACTGTCCGCCGTGGGCATGTCCGGAAAGCACGAGATCAACACCGATGCTGGCATACCTGACAAGGTATTGTGGCTCATGTGCAAGAACGACCGTGAGCTCCTTTTCATCACTAAGCAACGCCTCCAGTGTCCCATCCGCAAGACTTTTATCGTCTAGTCCGACCAGCCTGAACTTCGCATTCCCCCTGGATATCTCCACAACCTGATCATCCAGAATAACCACCCCGGCACCTATAAGCCCATCCATAAGCTCGTCATATTCAGATTTCTCAAGCCAATATTCATGATTGCCTGTGACATAGTATACCGGACATATTTTCACGATCTCATCCACAAATTGGACTGCACGGTCTACATTTGTGTGATTTGAGTCCACAAGATCTCCGGTCAGGACGATCATATCAGGTTCACATTCTCTTATCCTGCCCACCAGTTTCTGGTTATTCTTGCCAAACTTTGCATTGTGCAGATCCGATATCTGGACTATGCGATATCCCTCAAGATCTGCGCCAAGCTGCTCTGCCGCATATGTATAATGTGTGGTTTCAAGGTGTTTGTTCTGAAAATTGCAGAACAATATTATGACAATAACTATGCTCAGAGTAATTGCCAATTTTATATATTTCTGCTTTTTCGTATTTCTACTTTTTTGTTTTTTAGATTTTCCTTTCATTCGCAGCCCCACTTTTATAATGCCATGATCTTCTCATCTCTTATTCGACCTCCGCCAGATCTTCCTCTCCTGGGCCTCCTTTATCAGCATGTCCCGGAAATCAGGATGGGCTATGGATATCAGTGCTTCCGCTCTCTCCCATGTGGATCGTCCTTCAAGGTTTATCACACCGTACTCTGTCGCCAGAAAGTACACCTGACTTCTCGGCGAGGTGATGATATCTCCGTTGAACTGCGGTTTTACCCTGGAATGCTTCACTCCATTCCTGTCGGTGTGTGTGGAACTCATGCAGATAAACGCCTTGCCGCCACGGGAGCCCGAGGCTCCGATCAGGAAATCGAGCTGTCCGCCGGTTCCGCTGATCTGGCGTGAACCACTGCTCTCTGCCGCAACCTGTCCGTACAGATCCACAGCCACACAGCTGTTTATGGACACCATGTTGTCTATCTGCGATATGACATATGGCCTGTTCACATACTCAAGTGGATATGCGGCGATTCCCGGATTGTCGTCCAGCCACTCATACAGCTCATTTGAACCGATGGCACAGCCAAATACGCCTTTTCCTCGGTCTATGTTCTTGTATTTATTTGTCAGCTTGCCCGCCTTGTACAGGGCTAGATATGCATCCGAGCAGAGCTCCGTGTGCATGGCAAGATCCTTGAGATCCGACTGAGCCAGCATCTCACCCACCGCATTTGGCATTCCCCCGATACCGAGCTGCAGTGTTGAACCATCTACTATGTATGGAATGAGCAGCTCCGCTATCTTCCGGTCAACCTCCCGCGGTGCCTGTGTTTTCACATCAGCAAATGGCTCGTGCTCCCCCTCTATGATCATATCCACATCCGATATGTGAATACACTCGTCATATCCACCGCGTATCTTAGGCATGTGCTCATTCACCTCAACTATCACGATGTCCGCCTTCCTGGCAATAGGGGCAGCCACACCGGTATTCACCGAGAAGTTAAAATAACCATGCTTGTCCATAGGTCCCACCGACACCATGACCACATTTACATGGAGGAAATACTCATAGTAAGCCGCATTATTATGGAACACCATCGGTATATAATAGCATTTGCCCTCATCGCACAGCTTTCTCTCGTACTGCGAACAGTGCCAGCTGTGATACACAAAATGCTCCTGACTGTCATCGCACTCTGCAACCTCTATAGGCCCAGCCATCAGATTACCCCTGATCTTCACATCGTGCAGCTCATCTCTCCGCTTTGCCAGTGCCCTGTCAAGTAGTACAGGTTTTCCAAGGGACGATGTGTAATCGACCCAGTCTCCATCCTTGACACACTCCACCGCAGCCTCCGGTGTACGCAGCTTTTCTCTATACATTTGCTGAAAATCGAACATATAAATCCCCCTTTATTAAATAACGTTTCACCGCTTGTCCTCCCTCAACAGCCTCAATCACTATTATCAAATAAATCAAATGCCATTTCAACATTTTTAGAGATATTCTGTGTAAATATCAATGAAAAAGTTTACCAACATTTACAATATTCCAGCCAAAATAGTCATAATATTTTTCCACTTTCACTGGAACAATGCTCATTTACATCTAATTGCGAAACGCAAAAAAGCCCCCCGCATACCTGCACCTTGCAGATACACGGAGGGCTCTACGAATATTAGTCATCTGTTATTAAGTAATCACACATTTCTTACATTATTCGATTGCGATATAATTACTCTTCTCTACTTTCTTCTGCTCTTCCTTCTTAGGAATCGACAGTTTCAGTACGCCATGTTCATACTTTGCATGAATGTCTTCCTGGGTAACTCCCTCACCGACATAGAAGCTTCTGCTCATGCTACCGGCATAACGCTCACGCCTGATATACTTGCCGCTCTTCTTGTCCTTTTCGTCCTTATCCAGACCCTTTGCAGCCTCAATTGTCAGGTAACCATCAGCAAGCTGAACCTTTACTTCATCTTTCTTGAATCCTGGGAGATCCATATCTACTTCGTATGAATCGTCTGTCTCACGGACATCGGTCTTCATCATGTTCTTTGCATGCTTGCCATACAGAGCACGCTCGGTAGGTGCTAACGCTTTACTGAACTCCTTGTCAAAATCCCTTCCAAATGGGAAATAGTCATTCATCCAATCATCAAATAAATCTTCTCCAAAAATACTAGGTAACATAAGTCATTTCTCCTTTCAATCTCAAACAAGTGTCGGAAATTGTGGTTTCTTATGAAACCCCAAGGCACTTAGACTTTTTGTTTACTGTTACTTTCAAAATAATTGTCAAGATAAACTTTCGGGATTCTTTCTCTTCTTTCTTATCCCTTTCCTTATCTTTGACTATGTTATACACCTAGTTGTTAGCATTGTCAATAGGTGAGTGCTAATTCTTTTGTGAAGATTTTGTGTCCTATTCCTGTAATAGCCAATCCGCTATTCTGGCACAGTTTCCAGACCTGTTTTGTTATCATAATAAGATTCAACCAGAGCGCAGTCCATGATCAAAACGTAGAATACATTTCCATAATAACGGTTTTCCACTATTCTTCCGTGATCAAGAACAGGAAGATATGTTCCATCTTTTTTTGCAAAATGGAACCTTACATAGTCATTATTTCCACTGGTCTTTGCATCAATCTGTTTCCAGATGCTGGTCTCAACAGAATCCCGTTCGTCTGGATGGACCAGGTTTCTGAATCTATGATCTGTGTAATCAAGAAAATCATCAAAATCCCTGCAGCCAGCAAATTCTATCAGTTCACGATTTGCAAATAAAATATTATCATTTTCAGGATCAGCTATATATATAAGGAAAGCTCCCGGAAGATTCTTTGATACATCCTGAAGTGCAAACCCAAGCTGGCTTCTGTGCTGCATCTTATAAGCTCCTCGATAAGGACTGCAATTATGCTTTCCATGAAGTTTTACCGCATAAAGTGCCATATCCGCGCATCTGATAAGCTCCGAAACATCTTCACAATCTTTTGGATATTCTGCATACCCAAGAGAAATGTAAAATGGATGCTCCCCACCATTATATGTTATATGCCGTGACTGAAGAGTAAATTGTTCTATTTTCTTTCTTGCCTCTTCCTCTGTTGTGTCAACCAGAATGGCGGAGAACTCATCACCGCCATTTCTGCAAATAATAGAATTATCATTGAAATAGCTCTGTATGTCCTGTGCAAGGCTTTTCAGTGCGGCATCTCCAACTACATGACCATACATATCATTTATAAATTTAAAATCATCAATATCCATCTGTATACCCACGCAATGAATATGAAGATCGCCCTGCATAACCTTTTTGAGCTGTTCGTCAAACCCCTTACGATTCAAGAGTCCGGTCAGCGGATCTGTTATCGCCATTTTTTTAATGTATCTCGATGTCTCTCAATCACAAGGATGACCACCGTTAATCCAGTTAAGAGCAAAATAACACATATTCCCAAAAACAGCTGCGGAAATACATTCCACCCATGACTCCAGCCATCAGCAGGCATTATCTCAAAATCAAATAGACTGCCGCAAAATTCAAACTCAAATGTAATCGGATTCTTCATAATATTGCCGGATGATGATACTATCTCTATATCATCAGACAAAGGGGAAACTGTCTTTGTCAGGGAGTAATCATAACCGAATTTTGTGAGTGCCTGAATTGATTCTGTAAATATCTCCGGAACACGTATAATTACTATGGTAAATCCCCAAAATACTGGAGAGCCATCTGCCCCCTCCAGATATACAGGATTTCTAATCGCAATGCCCTGCCCCCCCTGTTTTAAATCAAAAGGGCCCTGCATCGTGACTATATTTTTATCTCTTCCATAGCGGCATATCTCTCCACGACTTTCATCATGCATCAAATCTATCTTTCCAGCTTCATTCCCTGCCTCCGGATATATATCTGTGACAACACCGTCAGGCGCAATCTGTATACTCTGAATAAAATCTGCCATCAGATCCCGAGCAACTTTTTGAAAATTGTCAATTTTCCCATTTTCGCTGATTGCTATCTCTTCAAGTGTATCTGTAATTGCAACTCCACGGTTCATGTCATTCTGTAGTCGTTCTGCATATGTTGTGGCATTAAGCGCTGTGACATTCCGTACCTGTTTATAATTTGATCTATATGAATGATATAAAACTACTGTCAAAACCAGACAGCCAACCAGAAAAATGAGAACCGGCAACATAAGCTTTTTGTTATGGTTTTTACGCGAATTCATAGTATGTCATCTCTCCTTATTTTGGATGCTATTTACAAGTTCTCTACAAATTGCACATATTTTATCGCATTCATTCATTTTTGACAAGTCAGCATTCAGGGATGTTTTTTTAGAGGAATAGTATTATAATACAGAAACGAAAAGAGGTAATCGCTATGCAGATAAGTATAATTTTGCTCGGAAAGCTTATTAACTTTTTTATTATGATCCTGCTTGGTTTTATTCTTGTCAACAAAAATATATTAAAATCATCTGACAGCCAGATATTATCTATCATCGTGGTATACCTGGTGATGCCCTGTGCCATAATTGGTTCATTTGAGATTGATTTTACAAAAGAAAAACTGCAGGGACTGTTATTTTCCGCTGTCATTGCGGTCATTATACATGTTCTGCTTTTGATTTTTATAAATATTGGAAGGAAATTTTGGCACTGGACCCCGGTTGAATGTGCAACTGTCATGTATTCCAACTCGGGAAATATGATTATCCCACTTGTAAGTGCTATTCTGGGTTCCGACTATGTACTGTATTCATGCGCATTTATGTCTGTACAACTGATATTTCTCTGGACACACTGCAGCACAATGCTCTCCGAAAAGCCACACCTGGAATGGAAAAAAATAATATCCAATATAAATGTATTAGCCATAATAGCAGGTCTCCTGCTATTTTTCTGCAAGATAAAACTGCCAGCCGTCATCATTGCCCCGATAAATGACATCGGGAATATGCTTGCACCTCTAAGCATGATAGTAACTGGTATGCTGATGGCTGATTCGCCGATTCTGGCCAGCCTGAAGAATGCAAAACTATACCTTTTCTCTGCCATCAGGCTCGTTATCTGGCCTACTATTTTGCTGCTTATAATGTGTGTAAGTCATGTGTACGAATTTATTCCAGACGGAAGAACCTTACTACTCATAGTATACCTTGCCTCCATCACGCCATCAGCTTCAACAATCACCCAGATGGTTCAGGTATATAACAAAGATGCAACATACTCCAGTCTTTTAAATGTATTTACTACTTTGTTCTGTATCATAACCATGCCTTTGGCTGTCATATTGTTCTCATGGCTGATACTTTAATGGGGACGTTTTTTTTACTTTAATGGGGACGTTTCTTTTGTCATGAGGATTGTCCCTAGAACAGACAAGCAAAAGAGCCCCCCGCATACCTGCACCTTGCAGATACACGGAGGGCTCTACGAATATTAGTCATCTGTTATTAAGTAATTACGCATTTCTTACATTATTCGATTGCGATGTAATTACTCTTCTCTACTTTCTTCTGCTCTTCCTTCTTAGGAATCGACAGTTTCAGTACGCCATGTTCATACTTTGCATGAATGTCTTCCTGAGTAACTCCTTCACCGACATAGAAACTTCTGCTCATGCTGCCGGCATAACGCTCACGTCTGATATATTTGCCGCTCTTCTTGTCCTTCTCATCCTTATCCAGACCCTTTGCAGCCTCAATTGTCAGGTAACCATCAGCAAGCTGAACCTTTACTTCATCTTTCTTGAATCCTGGGAGATCCATATCTACTTCATATGAATCGTCTGTCTCACGGACATCGGTCTTCATCATGTTCTTTGCATGCTTACCATACAGCGCACGCTCGGTAGGTGCTAACGCTTTACTGAACTCCTTGTCAAAATCCTTTCCAAATGGGAAATAGTCATTCATCCAATCATCAAATAAATCTTCTCCAAAAATACTAGGTAACATAAGTCATTTCTCCTTTCAATCTCAAACAAGTGTCGGAAATTGTGGCTTCTTATGAAACCCCAAGGCACTTAGACTTTTTGTTTACTGTTGCTTTCAAAATAATTGTCAAGATAAGCTTTCGGGATTCTTTCTCTTCTTTCTAATCCCTTTCCTTATCTTTGACTATGTTATACACCCAGTTGTTAGCACTGTCAAGAGGTGAGTGCTAATTATTTTGTGAAGATTTTGTGTCCACTCCCAGCCTCAAAGTGGTATTTGGCAATTCCAAGATCTATCTTCGTGCAGATTCCTCTCGGAGCTTTCGCTGTCACCACACCCTCTCTCAGCTCAAACATGAACTTCTGCTGGTTCACCGCTGTCGGTGCCAGACACACCGCCTCCATCCCCTTTGTGAACCAGTCTGTCTCCACATCTGCCCTGCTGATTTCTGATATATCTTTGCTCTTGTGGGCAACACCCTGATTCTCACCATACCCAAGGGCAATCACTATCAGCAGTTTCTGTCCTTTGCCTATGACTGCCTTGGTCTTACCATGTGACATTGCAACCCAGCATGTGTTAAGTCCAAGTTCCTGACATCCAAGCACCATCTTTTCACCGTAGTAGCCGGCCTTTTCCTGGTCGTTCTTCGCGCCAACTATCGCTATATAATTAGAAACATTTGTGAATTTGCCGTAATGCGCCATAAACGAATCAAAACAGTTCGGCTCATCGTAGACCGCCTGCATACTCAGTCCGCTCTCAAAATTTATCTCAGAGATAAGCCTGTCGATCTCCGCACGTTTCTCCTGCTCGATTGGCTTATCTTTATATTGCCGCACACTGTGCCTCTCCTTCATCAACTGTAACATATCCATGCATTTTCCCTCGCTCTCATTCTGATATCTACGCCGAGTATAGTCCATCAAACTTAAATTGAGATTTCATGTATTCCAAGGGATTTAATAATTGTTATATTTTATTATCAAATATCTCTGAATCCCTTGAAAACACTAAGTTTGTCGCAGGTGATCTTTCCCTTAGACTTTCCCTTATGTTATATCTTCCCATATGGATTTATGAACCCTGATAAGGGAAAATACAAGGAAAAGAAAATCCTCTAAAACAGTATAACACAAAATAAAAACGACATGGTGAACTGATTGAAATGCTTCTGATTTTTGTAACAAATGATTGATTGAATGATAAGGAGATTTGATACGATGAGAACAATATTTGCAGAATACAATCCACAACGCAACAGCATTGATGTTTATACTTCTGCTGGCTATATGCTCCGCATTGACTGCTGGGAAGCAGAAAAGAATTTAAAA
This sequence comes from Coprococcus sp. RTP21428st1_C9_RTP21428_210409, assembly GCF_040227395.1. Taxonomy (NCBI): domain Bacteria; kingdom Bacillati; phylum Bacillota; class Clostridia; order Lachnospirales; family Lachnospiraceae; genus Coprococcus; species Coprococcus sp. RTP21428st1_C9_RTP21428_210409. Next base: position 12,316 of record NZ_JBEHVV010000024.1, on the reverse strand, counting down.
ACAACACCCAGATTAGATTGTGCATTAAATGCACTTGCTATTGATGAACCACTTGCATATGCAAGACTATACCTTGATGGAACTATGCAGATGTGGGTTGATGCCGAAGATTCATTTTATTTATGATGATTATACTGTCACTCCTAGTGTCTCCAGAGAGTGACAGTTTCATTGTCATTTTGAGCTCGTCTTTTTTAAGACAAGCCTCGTATATTTATTTGTAAGCTGCGTTCGCTTCTTCTTGAGTGATTTTCCCAGTTTTAACAGCATCAGAAATTGCTTCGTCTAATTTAGTATAAACAGTAGTTGTCACAACTCCGAAGCCGCTGACAAACAGCAGAGCGATCCACAGCCACTCATACTGTTGTCGCCGGTCTGCGGATTCTGAACATCACCCGAAGGCTTGGTGGTATCGTCAGACTTGGTAGGAGCGGCAGGTTTGGTTGCCTTCTGACCTTCTTCGATAGTCTGAGTCGTTACTGCAGAGCCACCGGCAGAATCAAAGGTTACGGTATAGTTTTTATTTCTTTGTTGTAACAGTCTTAGCTTTTGACCAGCCTGAATAAATCCTTATGGATTTGCCGTTAATCTTAACTGTCTTATAGGTGCGAACTCTTACATAATACTTTTTCTTGCCCGAAAGCTTTGAAATATTCTTTGATACTGTTGTATTCTTGCCTACTGTTACGGTCTTAGCCTTGCTGAATTTACTTGAGGCACTGTACTGTACCTGATAGCCTGTTGTCTGTGTAGCCTGCTTCTTCCACTTTACTGTAAACTTCTTTGAACCTGCTTTAAGTGAGGAAATACTTGTTGCCTTTGGCTTGATTGTGAAATAAAGCGTCTTTGTTCCGCTGTATTTACCCTTAAAGGTAATCTTTACTGCGTACTTGCCAACATACTTTCTGCCTTTTGCATAAGACACAGTATAGTCAGTATTCTTAACAAGTGTCTTTCCTGTTCTGTCCTTAACAATAACCTTAGGTGTTCTAACCTTTCCGTTATATGTTAATGATGTTGCTTTAAGCTTTATGCTTGATGCCTTTGGAATTACTGTCGTTGAAAGAGTTTTCTTACATACCGAACAGTAATTTACTATCTTGCCGTTTGCTGTTGGGGTTGCCTTTGTTACGGTTTGCTTTGTGGTGTGGGCAATCTTAGCAATATTGCCCCAAGATGCAAGGTCGGTTATTTCCTTTGTACCGAGTACATCTTCATAGAACTTGCCACAACCTTCGCACTTGTAGTATGCTTCCTTACCGCCCTCTGTGCAGGTGGCAGCTTTCGCAGCAACCAAAGTCAGATTGTGAGTGTGTTCTTCGTTTTTATTTTTGTAATAATATGTAACAACCGTTCCGTCCGAAACAATAGGCTTATTCAAGCCGTCAACCTTTATAAATTCATAATCATAAAGTGTTTTTGCCGGTGTTAAATCAAGCTTTGTGCCGTATGGCACGGTAAATGTTCCGCCGGCAGTGTTTGGAATTTCAGAGCCGTCCTCAAATTTATACTGAATTGAAACGGTTGTGTAGCGCCGTGTTTCCGTATTGTCGTCTGCAAGCACATTTCCGTTTTCATCGAGCACCTGAAATGCCACGGTATCGCCGCTCTTAAGCTGTGCATCAGACGGAATTTGATAAATAAGCGAGCAACTCTTTAAGCCTGAATTAAAGTCGCTTTTGATGTGATCCAAAGCACCGAGCGGCCAGAAATTTGCCTTATCATTCCAAACAGGAATGTCAAAGGTTTGTACTGTTTGAAGCGGATTCCCCGATGAATCGGTCGCAACGCTTCCGTCGGAGTGCTTAATCCACATTTTGAATTTTAATTGTCGTGCATTTTTATCTGAAATGTTTTGAATAACAGTTCTAAGCTCGATTTTTTTACCGTTCATATTAGTATTAAATCTGCTTTTGCTGTTGCCGCTCAAAAGTCGGTCATTGCGATTATATGTGTAATTATAATATGAACTTGTTTCAAGGTCGGTAAAATCAGACGGCTTTGAATAAGCGCCCGTATATTCCTTAACCTCGGGAGTTGCAACATAAAGGTCTACATCCTTAACAAGCTGAGACATTCGCTTGAAGCCCTGCAAACGGCAAACCTCACAGAATTGATAGTTTGTGTCTCTCATTATGCACTCATAACTTGAAACAAGCATTTTTGAGCCGTAAGCATTGCGGCAGGTATATGTGTTTCTAAAACCTAAAAGCTGTCGCCATTTTATCTTTTCCGGGTCTTCAACCGAGGAAAGATTGAGTGATTTAAGTTCCTTATCGTCAAGCAAATATCCGTTACTGTATTCATCACCGAGACCGAGCAAACCGTGTCCAAACTCGTGTGCAAAAGTTTTTGACGCACGATAACTGTCTGATGGCGAAATGAAATAATGGAAGCCGTATTCACGGTTATTATAAGCACCGCCGAAATCTGATTTTGTGTTTACAACCATAGCGAACTGAGCAATATAATCGTGAACATAATAATAAGGCTCATATTCCGAACCGGACGGAATTGTGTTTGGATCACACTTTTTTTTGATATGAGCATCGTGAATTTTCTCGATAAATTCAGGACCGATACATCTCTCAAAAATATGATTTTTCCACTGACTTCCGTGGAGATTATTAGAAATAACAGGCGAATTATATTTGTCGACTATAACATCAAAGAAGGTGCTTCCACCATTGTCAAAAGTCGATTCGGAAGCTGTGCAAAGAGCGTAAACATTGAATCTGTCGGCATAACTGCGATACGGTTCATATTTCATAGCGTCCTGCCAAAGTCGTTTGACATCATTGATGAATTTGCCCTGCTGACTTTTTGTGTATCCCTCGCCGCAAACGACAACAACCATATTTTCCGTGTCGCTGCGTGTTTTTTGGATGGTATAAACAGGGATGGTAGGATTAGAATATTTTCCGTCATTTGAATACCACGGGCCGAGGGTGAGCTGAATGCTTTGCTCGGTGCTGACATTCCAATCGGGATTTGCGTCCTCGGCAGGTTCCGAAATTGTATAATCATCCTCTTGCTTATTTGGAGCAGAGCCGATATAAGGACTGCTTTGTGAGCCGCTGCCAGAAGTTGTAACAAAATATTCGGAATCGAGATAAAATGCAGGTCTTACGCCCAAATCGGAATACCACGGAGCATAACGACCGACCTGACCCGATGAACTGATATAACGCATATCGTGATTGCAATCGGTAACAGGAGTGCGAAGCCAATAAGGCCAAGCCATACCGTCATTATTATACGCAACATAATAACCTTTGAGATTTTTCCACACGGCATTAGCCTGCTTTACATCAAGAAGAAAAACCTTTTCGGTTGTAGTTTCAAAATATGAACTGTCGTAGTTTGCCACCGCTTCCGAAATATCGGTGTAGTATAACAAATCCGAATTTGCGTCTCCATCAACTATGCCCTTGTTGTATTCGGGATGAGAAACGAGAGAACGCTGGGTAACGGTTTTCATTGCCGCAATTTCAGATTTTGAAAAAGCGTTGAGAAAACCCGCTTTTTCGTTGTACGCTCCCACACCGCTTACATATCCGTCTTTCGGAGGGTTGCCGCAAAGCCAATCGACTTTGCCTTCAGCTGCGGTCGAATTTAACCAAGAACGCATATTGCTGTCTTTCCAATAGTTAGAACCGTAATCATCACGCTTATAGCTTCTGCTGTGTGATTTTGAATTGCTGTTGTCATTTGTTTTGGCATCATATGCAAGGGTGTCAACAATTTTGTCTGCAAGCATAAGCGGTCCGTTATTGTCAATGCTTACACATCGCCAAAGAATTGAGGCATTGTTATACGCGCCCATTTTAACATAGTCGCCAACTTTAATATCGGGCTTTGATGCCGCCTGAATGGTCATCGGCCAAACGGAGATTGCCATGCACAATGCCAAGAATATTGCGGTTATTTTTTTCGTCATTAAGGAACCTCCTTTATAAGCTATATATTTGCTTTTATTGTATTGTAAGGTGTTATATGTGTCAATGAAAATCCACCTTATTCCGTGAAACTTACCATAGTGTTACATTCCTTTTTTTCAGCAATAATACCTGCTGGAAACTGATTTTCGCAATACATTTTATTTCACCCACTAGGTTAAACAAAATTTTTTTTTTTTACTGTATCATCATGCATTATCCTGTATAATGAAAGTATCAAAAGATAGGCGGAGGCAGTGCAATGAAGAAAATACACATTGAATTCAGCGATGAGCGGCTCATTACTCCCAGTGGTCTGGTATTCGTAGGGCAAATACTTGGAAAAAGCAGTTTTGTTAAAAAAATCAACCGTGCTCCAATTTCAAAAGATTATCTGCAGAAACAGATAAAAAATGGAGACGTGCTCCTCACCTATATTGGTATGCTCTGTCAGGGAAAACCCCAGTATGAGGCTGTCCGTGAAATGATGGATGACCCTGACTACTACAAATACGCATTAGGCATCTCCTATGCGATTCCTTCCGCCGAAACACTCCGTCAGCGTTTTGACATGATCGGGGATTCCCTGCGCAAAGACATCCAGCAGGCAAATGTCGACATGCTGCGTGAAATGCACATAGAGCCGACAGCCCTGGATAACGGCTTTGTTCCTGTCGATATTGATGTAACCCCCTTTGACAATTCGAAATCCAATAAGGAAGGCGTATCCCGTACCTACAAGGGTTTTGACGGATATGCACCAATTATGGCATATATCGGCACAGAAGGATACCTCGTCAATCTTGAACTGCGGATTGGGAAACAGCACTGCCAGAAAGAAACTCCTGATTTCCTGAGAGAGACCATTGAACTGTGCAGACAGCTGACGGAAAAACCACTGCTCATCCGGCTGGAATCCGTCAGGGAATGCTGCCAGAATATCCAGCATCCACGTGATGGGAAAACTGTTTATATCGGACAGACCTTCCGGAATGTGACATATTCCCTTTCTGATAACGAGGAGAAAACTGTCGGAATACGCACAATTTATGAGATCACGGAAAGAACCATTGACCGATATGGGCAGTATTTTATCGTACCCGATATAGAACTGGGCACATACTGGACAAACTCTTCCCTGCCAGACGATACAGTCATTGATCTTTACCATGCCCACGGAGAAAGTGAGCAGTATCACAGTGAAATCAAGACGGACATGGATGTTGGAAGACTCCCGTCGGGAAAGTTTGAGAGCAACAAACTGGTGCTGGAGCTGACAATGATCGCATATAATATCCTTCGAATCATAGGGCAGAAATCGCTGAAAAAGAAGGATGCTCCCGGCCGGAAGAAAATACATCGCCGAAGAATACGTACGGTGATCAGTAATCTTATGCAGTTTGCGGGACATCTGACAGAACATGCCGGCCGTCTGGTGCTGTCCATTGGAAGGAGTAATCGCTGGAGATTTACTTTCAAGCGTCTTTATGACAGCTTTGCATTCATCACCTGACAACAGGTAGCTGAATATGGCAATGGCAGCTGCACACAAATGGTGCAGTCTTTTTTTGAACGCAAAATTATGCAGCATTTTCAAAATTTAGTATACAATAACAAATATGGCAAACATTTCCTGTGTGCCTTTTCATTTTGAAACAAGGTTCACGGATTCAGGTATTATTAAATTTTTCATGCCCATCTAATATATATGCAAACTCCTTATTATTTACAGATATCTCAATATCACTATACAGTTTCTTAAGATCCGTTCTCGTAGCTTCGACAACTCTTGCATCCGCAATATCATTGATTCGCATTTCTTCCATGTGTTTTCTCAGCAAAACATCTCTGACTATCGCATAATTAATCATGTCATAGCTATAATGTTTAAATATCTTTGTATAAATGTTTTTCCCCTTTTCTACTATTCTTACGACATATCCATTTTCATCCACTTCGACAAAAACCTTACCATCCTCAGGATTTTCAACATTAATGTATTCTGCTTCTATTTTATCTGCATTTGTATAATCGTGATAAAGCTTATTGACCTGTATAGGCACCCTTTCTTTTATACTATCTATTGCATCAAATCTATAGATAGTCTTTGCTTTTTCAAATAAATCTGACAGATCGGGATATTCCTTTGACAAAACATCCATATTTCTCGCAAGTGGCAATGCGCTGTTAGATTTAATACTGATTGCATAATCAACAAGCTCATTGAACAGCTTAATCGTTTCTTCCCTTCTATGCATGCTTTGCGAAATCAATGCAATCGAGTAATAATAGCCCATGATATCCGGTATAAAATCTGTGTTTTTAAAAGGATATTTCATATCCTGTAATGTATCCAGAACTACATCGACAATTGCATCATCCTCAGCGAACACCGCCATTTTCTTAAAATCTGACATAGCGCCCGGTACACGAGCATAAGACGCTAACTTTTTAACAAGCTTCCATACAGGTTCCTTCATTTCTTCAGAAGCATGTTCCATCAATGGTAATGTCATCTTCTTATGGCTATAATTCTTTATTTCATCATCGCTTGGAGTATTTTTCTTCATTTCTTTCCCTCACAAATTCCGATTTCTCAGTTTCAAAAACTGGAATTTTCACACTTCGTCAACTAATGTTTTTTCTTCTCTATAAAGCAAGGTCACAACAAATGCAATAATTATCAAAATATGTAATACAATATGATATACATCAGGAACATATCTTCCATCCACATTTATTAATTGAATGCATTCTGAAAAATAGGCAATCTTCTTGTCCATTTCTCCCATAAATCCTCTTCCAAATAAAGTATACCATTCATGACTTAAGAACTGAGTGACAAACCACCCTGCCAACCATATCAAATGTATATTCCTTCCAACATTTTTTGTAACTAACATTAAAACGAATGTAATTGTCGGAATAAGCATAAATAGCCATTCTTCCTCAAATGCACCTGTTACCAAGTATTTGTCTCCAATCTTCAATCCTATCATTGAAAGAAAATACCACAGTAAAAGAATTATATTTACAATTATTAAATGTGTTTTTTTCATAAATCATATCTCCTAGACAATTCTTAAAATTCCGATTTATCAACGTGTAACATAATTAAATCATATTAGAAATGGGATAAACTATGTACTTTTCTTCAAAATAATATAGTTATTTTTCCGTATGATACTTATATCCCCTCAATTTCTTTTTTACTCCAATTAATATAAGATAGTCACGATAACAATCACGACAATCCATCCTACCTTTTCCATTTTATGTGAACAAAACAATCTCCACACCATCGGTCTTCTAATGCTCATTTTATCATATACTGTTCAAGCATAGTCGGTGCGATATCCATGGCTACAAAAAACTCTTCTGGCAACGTGCAAAGCTCTTGGCTTATAAAATCTTCCGCATCAATATACTTATGATCATTTTCCGGATCATAACATTTCTCATGATTTGCAAAAATAACTATTCCCTCAAAACTCTTCTCAATCTCATAAACAGCATCTCCCGGTACATCATAATTTAGGATAGTGACATGTAATCTATCCTTTGCATCAAGACTGTCGGCAATATAAAATTCATCACAAAATGGCAACTTATTCTCGACAGCAAAATCAATTGTATGCTGGAGATATTCCCTTAAAATCTCTCTGTCCAGCTTATACTTAAAGCCCGAAAAAAAATTTTTCATTTTATTAAATAAACCCATATATCAAATCTGTCCCTTCATATAATTTGCTCATAATACTGGTTATACACTTAAATAATCTTTATATTCTTTATCTAAAAGTTTCTTAAATTCTTTATAATCATCCCATTTAAATGTAAAGCCACATCTTCTTCACTCAAATCTGTACCTTTTTTATTATATTGTATGCAATATCCCAATTCCATCCTTTGAATATTTCCGTTTCAAAACTCTTCGTCTTCATCGATTTCTTCATCTGGTTGAATCTCACAAACAAATTCAATATTTCTTTTACCGAATACATCTGTCAGATAAGTAATCTCTTCTTCATTCATTGTAAAAAATGACCATTCATTCTCGCTGACAGTTATTTTCTCCTGTTCTGTTGTCGTTACCTCCAAAGTGATAACGTTCATGCTTCCCTTCACTGTTTCAAACAGTCTTGTCAATCGTACCTTTGCCAGATCCAGTGCAGTCAGCTTTCCACCATATACAGATACAAGAAAGTTCTTTGTCAAATATATCCTAAAATCATTAAACCAGAGAGCTTCCGGCTGATTACATTCTTCGTCAATCTGCTCTGCCAATGGATGTCTGTATTTTTTAATCGCACGCACCTGGGTTAATACCATCGAAATTCCAATCAATATTAAGATGCCTCCGATATCCAGATTCACAAAATATCCTTCCTTGAGTATTTTTCCATAGGTAAGCTTCGTCATACATATATAAATAAATTTGTAATTGATATACTCACTTATTATTTTTTTTACGTTCTCGTCAGTCACAACTTTCGTCATGCCTTCCACTCTTGCCGTACCATTCTCTTCAACTCTCTGCTTCAAATCTGCAAACTGTTCCGGTTGCATCCCTACAATATAGCTTTCCTCTGCCGTTGTTACAAGGTAATATCCTTCATATTTATTTTCTGCCAGTTTCTCCGGTACCTGGATAATATCAATATATGCTGTCTGATTCGCAGGATTGGCTTCTTCCTGTAATACCTGTTCAAATGGTCGAACACAATCCATCTTTCTCTTTGTCTGAATCAATCCAAATGCCACCAAAAATATTCCTATCAATAAGAGAATCATTCCGATCGTCCGCCACATTTGATTGAATTTGTATTCTTCTTTTATATGCTTATTCGTATATTTCATGTCATGTATTCTCCTACACTTGATTTTTCTCTCACACATAAATGCTCTAACGCTGTTTTATTATAAAATTGTCTGATTTGTTCCCTACAAACTGAAATTTTCGAGTGTGTCGCTAAATTAGATTTTTTCATCAATTATCATTACTAAAATACTCATTTCTAAGTATGGAATAATAAACTTCATCCACAATACCTTGATTACAGGTTCCCGACTGCCTAATTATTCCTTCTTTTTTCATTCCCATTTTCTGCATTACACTTCCTGAGTTTGGATTACCTGCAGCATGCTTTGCATATACACGTTTGACTTTTACTTCTTCAAAAAAGAATTTTACCAATGCCCTTCCTGCTTCTGCAGTTATACCTTTTCCCCACCATCTGCTTCCAATACCATACCCGAGCTCCACACTTTCTGTTGCCTCATCGAGACTTACTACTGATATATCTCCAACCAGTTCATGCGAATCTTTTAACTCAATTGTCCAAAAATAGAAATCCTGCTTATCATACGATTCTATCCAATCAATTAGTAATTGCTTTGTCTCGTCGACATTTTTATGCGGTTGCCAACTTAAAAACTTTGTTACATCTTTTTCTGTTACCCAGTTTTTAAACATGATTTCTGCATCATCTAATACATGTCGTTTAAGAACTAATCTATCTGTTTCTATTCTAATTGTGCCCTTATGTTCCATACGCATCCTCCACCATCAAGAAAATTCCGATTTTCCAGTTTCCAAAAAGGATTTTTCAAATTAGTCTTTGCAAATAACCTTTGAACCTTCACCATCAATTACAATTCCCTGATGGTTGTTAATAGGGCATAGATTCAAATCCGAAAACTCAGTCATTATTTTCTCGGTAACTTTCTTAAATGGTGCTGTAAGATAATGCGGAAGAACATAGAAATCAATCAAATCAAGCCCTGCATCATCTTCTTGTGAGTAGTCCTCCGGCTTTTCATCCATTTGCTCGATATATTGGATGCTTGGAGCGCATATAATTGCGCCTGCCGACTCGCCGATCATCAATTTTCCATTTGCCAATTCCTTTTTTAGCAACCCATCAGTTCTTGTTTTACGGAGTTGGTCCATAAGAAAGAAAGAATTTCCGCCGGTAAAATATATTACATCTGCATCTTCAAAAACAGACTGTATCGTTGAATAAGCCTCCGTTGAAATATCAATTTCAGTTACGATTGCTCCCAACTTTTTGAATAATTTTCGAGCCGAGCCGACATAACCGGTGTAGCCTTCACGCAACGAAGCTGTTGGAATAAATGCGACTTTCTTATTTTCAATTTCTTCCTTTATCAGACTTCCTACACTTGAAAAGTGCGAACATAAAAATAGTTTCATCAATATTCTCCTTTATAAATCCCGATTTCTCAGTTTCAAAAACTGAAGTTTATTTACTTTTCTTCACAACCGGATTCTTAGAAAACATATCTTTTATTCATAATCCAATTATAAACACTCCGAAAAGTGACCATATAATAAACCCTGTCATATTGTTTCTCCTTACAAATCGAATTAAAAGCCACCATAATGAGACAATGTCTCTGTTGCAAATTCTGTACCAACTCTCATAGCCTCGTAAATATCACCAATTAACATATGAGAACACACAAAGCCTGCATGGTAGCTATCTCCGCAACCAGTAGTATCAACTATTTCTAAAGCTTCATCAGCCGGGACAAAATACTTTTCACCATTATAATATGTAACACTTCCTTTATCAGCTAAAGATGCATTAAATAGTCCTTTATACTTCTTGGAAAATGCTTCAAATATCGGAAGAATTGATTCCTCTCCACTAATCAGGAAATAATCTATATATGGTGCATATTTTTCCATCTCCTTAAAATTACGATATTCTACAAAATCCACAGCCAATCTGAAGTTATTATTCTTTTTTAAATCTATAATTTGTTCAAAACAGCCTGCCCAGAAATGTATAAATACAACCTCTGATTTTTTTATAAAGTCCAATTCGTCTTGATTCAATATCATTTTATCAACAATATCACCCGTCCATGAATCATCTTTGTAATATCTGTCACCGTCAGCCGTAAGATATGTACGATTATTTGCAGTTACTTTATCCTCTTCAACTCTTACATGGCTTACATCTATTCTCTTATCAGAAACAGAATCCATAATAAATTTTGCGTAGGAATCCTGTCCAACCGCACCCAATATTGAAACATTAAACTCCTCAAATTTTGATGCATGAACTGCAAAATTAAGGGCTTCACCACCTGCACGCAATTCATCTGTTCCATCAAAAACATCTACACAGAGGCACGGAAGTGCCACTAAATTTATCATTCTTGTACCTCCCTAAATTCCGATTTCTCAGTTTCAAAAACTGGAATTGTTCGAGTTTTTCAAATACTAACGTCCTTAATTTTGTTCAATAATTGATTTATAGTAGTTACCAAAGTCAGCAAGTGAATTAACAATTGGAAGCATTTTTGTTCCAAGTTCCGTTAAGCCGTATTCAACTCTCGGTGGCTGCTCATGGTAATCGTGGCGATATGCCAGCCCATCACTCATCATTTGTCTTAAACTATCTGTCAAAACCTTTTGTGAAATACCATCTATACTTCGTAGTAGCTCATTGAATCTCCATGGACGCTCTTTCAAGTTACGCAAAATCAGCAATTTCCATTTTCCTCCGATGAGAGATACTGCTGTTGCAACTGGGCATTCCGGTAATTCTTCTTTTGCTCGCATAATTCTCACCTCCGAGTCTATTGTAACACATTCATTTTTGAGTGCACAGTTACAAAAAGGTGCGTACCATGACATTTTCTCCCAAAAGATATTTCGGTTAATATATACCAAAATATCTTCTAGAATCTTTCCACATTCATATATAATATAAACACAAAAAACGGCAGACCGTCGGTTATATGACCATCTGCCTGTTACCTGCTATAATACTATTTTCCGTGTATCACCAGTCCAGCAAACTTGAATTTATATAATTATTCCTCTAACTTTCCCCATTTTATAGGCTTTCCCGCCTGTCCATTAGTGAAATGATATGTAGTTTCCCTTATTTTTGCCCTTATGAGATAATCACAAGGGAAATAAGGGAAATTTTTTAGTCATTGCCCACCACTTTATCAAGAAGCCGAACTGATTTTCGTTTCGCATCTCTTGTGGAGTGAGCATAGACGTTCATTGTGGTACTGACATCTGAGTGTCCCAACAATTCCTGCACATCTTTTGGGGCAGCTCCATTTGCTAAAAGGTTGCTTGTATAGGTGTGACGTAACTGGTGGAAATGAAAGCCTTCAAATCCCTCTAATGTTTTTGCCACCTTTCTGCAAACAGTCCCCAAAGTAGTTGGAAGTTCCAAACAACCATCCGGTCTTAAACAGACGAAAGAAATTTCTTTATAATCTGTCGGGACTTCCTCTGTTCTGTCTAAACAATAATATTCGTAGTACACTCTGTTTTTCTCTTTGACCTCTTTGTAGTAGTTCGTGTGATAAAGTTCTTCGTACTG
>NZ_JBEHVV010000023.1:22831-37402 GCF_040227395.1 Coprococcus sp. RTP21428st1_C9_RTP21428_210409 | reverse complement strand
TATCATATGCCGATGGAGATTCAGAGCAATTTCCTGGCGAAATAAAGTAAATAAAGATCCTGTTCTATATATCATAGTATGAACAGGATCTTTTTATAATGATTTATTTTCTATCTAAAATTTTATTAAACCGACTAAAGACTCCATAGTTTGTGTGTTTGACTTACTGTTTATATCTATCTTTTTTAGACATAAACCAATAAAATATAACACAAAATGCTAAAGCAAACACAACACCAAAAACATTTTGAATCACTCTAAGACTAACCGCTCCTTGTAGTCCATAAGTCTCTGCAGCAATGGCTAAAGCACCAAATGTGTTAAATACTGCCTGCCAGCCATATTTTGCTGAAAATCCTACACCGATTCCACCAAGAATTCCTATATATGCATAGATTGACGAAGGGAGCAGAAAATATAATACTGTAAAACATATAACACCTGCAATATTTCCGACAATCCTTTTACGGACTCTGTAGTGCATATCTTTCATAAACGGCAAAATCACGGACATGGCCGCAATACCAGCCCACATTGCACGTGGCATATTACAAAGTTCTGCAATGCAAAGGACAATCGGTACGCATAAAATCTGACATATCTGCCATTTTGTTCTGGAAGAAGTGATATCAAATTCTTGTATCAGATCTTTCAGATTTCTTTTATAAGTTCTGTTTTTATGATTTCGATAAAATACGAAGCAGGTAAGTGCTGCACCTAAAGCCATTCCGACTAATCGCATCTGATAGCTTTTTCCCGTAACATCATAACCATATAGCAGCAGATACCCAAGAACCAATGTAGATTGATTAAACATGAATGGATTATGGCATCCGAACAGAATCAACACAGCCAGTGCCGCAATATTTAACAGCATTCCCGATACCGGTGAAAACTGATTTGCTAAATGCGGACATACAGTCATAATTACAAAGAACAAAGCCAAAAGCATCGTAGATTGTCCGGTACGGATCCCCAGATCCGCATTTCTAAACACCATGAGACATAATAAGACTACTACACCTACAATGCTGTTCTCATTTCCAAATAGGATGCTGAAAATACTAACAAAGAAAAAACAAAATGCTATTGTAACAGCTATCTTCACCAGATATACCCACATATGATATAATTTTTCTTTTAGTGTTTCACTCTTTTTCAACAGGCTTTTAGAACCTGCCTGATTTAACTGCAACTCCTGATAAAATGTCATATAAATTCTCCCATCTTCTAATTTATCTTAAAACTATATAATCTCATCTTTCTGCTTTGGCAGCTCTATAACAAATCTGCATCCACCATATTCACGGTTTTCTGCTTTGATTGTTCCTCCGGCACTATCTACAATCCGTTTTACAAGTGCAAGACCTAGGCCATTTCCTTCTGCTTTATGAGATCCATCTACCTGATAGAACTTGTCAAATATTCTGGATTTTACATCATCCTCTATTCCTGGTCCTTCATCTTCCAGAATGAACTTAACAGAATCCTGTTCTTGTTTCAGAAACATCGTAATTGTCCCCTTTGAAGGGCTGAACTTAATCGCATTATCCAAAAGATTTATCCAGATATGCATAAAAAGTTCTTCATTCCCAGTATATTTAACTTCCTCCAATTCTACCTGAAAACCAATTTCTTTTTCTGTCCATTTTGTTTCCAATGAAAGAAATGCCTGACGGATCTGTTCATCCAAACGATATTCTGTTTTTTTCATTGGTATATTCTGATTCTCTAACTTGGATAACAGCAAAATATTACCAACCAATCCGGAAAGTCTTTGGGTGTTAAATAAGATTTTTTCTACATATTCCTCTTGATCCGGAGACAGTTCTTCTCCCTGAAGCAGCATTGTATATCCTTCAATGGCATTAATCGGGGTCTTAAACTCATGAGAAACATTAGATACAAAATCCATCTGCAGCACCTCTGTTGCACGAAGTTCTTTTGTCATAACGTTAAAACTTTGATAGGATTCTCCAACTTCTGCTATACGGCTGTTCGTTTCCAAATGCTGTTCAAAATCTCCCTGAGAAACTTCCTTCATTGCTTTACTAAGTCTGGTAATTGGTTCCAGCAACTTTGCATTAATAAAGGAAGTGATCAGCCCTGCAATCAATGTATTGAAAATCAAAAGCCAGCCAAGCACAGGTATGCTGCCCGGCAGATTAAAAAAATGATTCAAAAAAGCAAATAATAAAGCAGATATGACTGTTGAAAATACAAGTGCCAGCCAGATTGCACCAGTCAGACAGGATCGGATCCGCAATCCTTTTTCTTTCTTTTGTTCCATTATTTTTTCACCACCTTGTATCCAATTCCACGCATTGTTATGATTTCAAAATCAGGGTTATCTTTAAAACGCTCTCTGATTCTTCCTATATGTACCTCTATCGTATGTGGGTCTGCCTCCGTCTCGTATCCCCATACTTCATCCATCAACTGTTGTTTTGTAAATGTTCTGCCTGGCGAAGCTGCAAGCTTATATAAAAGCAGGAATTCTTTTTTAGGCAAAACAAGACTTTCCTTATCAGTTGTAACCGTCATTGCATCATAATCAAACTCTGTTGAACCGATCACAATTTTGTGTTCATTCAGTATCTGTGCACGGCGAAGCAGTGCTCCGACTCTTAAAACCATTTCATTCACATTTACCGGTTTTACCATATAATCGTCACTTCCCGAAAGAAATCCCTGGCGCATATCATCAAAGGAACCTTTCGCAGTGATCATAAGTACCGGTATCTGATATCCTGCTGAACGGAGTTCCGACACCAGTTCATAACCATCCATAACCGGCATCATAATATCGGAAATGATCAGATCAATATACTCTTTATCCAATATTTCTAATGCCAGTGCTCCATCCGATGCACTTTTGACCTGATATCCATTCTTCTCAAGCACTTTTTGGAATAGCTGGCTTAATTCTTTATCATCTTCTACAATTAATATTTGAAACATGATCTTCTTCCTCCTTTATCAGAACAGGATTCTATTTCTGTTTTTCGCATAATCGGCAGACCCAAATGGATTCCTATTATTCGCAACTGAATTTGTCATGATAGAAAAATCTGAAACGTTCTCTGCAATCTCCGCCCATGTATTATACATCATATCATTACAGATAATATATGGCGTGTGGATCTTCACACGATTTTTTGCATTTTTCATCAATTCTCCCAACTGATACCACACTACTGGTTCTTTGGAACCTGTGTGAATAGGATTTGACACTAATGTAATCTTTTCTGTCTCAAAAGTTTCGTCCGTATAATCGGTCTCGCAGATTCTTTCCTTATACAATACAAAGTCAATCTCAATTTAACCTCAACAAAATTTATTTTTCATCCATGCAAAATCTTCTTTGTACAACAGACTGTTAGATATAGCAAAAACGGCCTTTCAAAAACAGTTAACTTCTAAATCAACTGTTTTTTGAAAGGTCGTTTCATCAGATTCTTATAGCAATCCAGCAAATAATCTCATAAATAATTGTCCCAGTCGCAAATATGCACTTCGTCCGACTTCAATAGCATTATTTAAAAACTGTACGGTTGCACCTTCTGCCACACGGGTTTCATAATGTTTGATAAAGTTCTCCACAACAGCACGAAGTCTGTCAGGGTCGCCAATAATAACTTCCATTTGGGCAATTGCTTTCTGACTTTCTTCTACTTGATGTTCATTTGCTCCCTCAAGTTCACACTGAGCATAGTATTCTTCAATCTGTCTTGCGGTCTATTTAGCTTGTTTCTTGACTACTCAGGAAAAATATTTCTACCCTCGCCCCACCTGTATTTTCAGAATTTGAAAGTTTAATACCTCCACCATATTTTTCAGCCACAGTTTTTGCAAAAAATAGTCCCATCCCATAATGGGCTTCGCCATTTCTACTTGTGTCATCCATAAAAAACTGCTCTGTGCCATGCAATAATGCTTCTTTTGTAAATCCTGATCCGCTATCCTCCACAATGAATGTCAGCCGGCCATCCTGCTCCTTTGCGTCAATATAAATGATTCCATTTTCTTTTGTATGCTCCACTGCATTCTGAATCATATTCATTACGGCCCGGAACATTGGATCATAAGCAATCGTTACCTTTTTATCACTTTGTCCCGCCTTCCAATCTATTTTCTGGTGATAGATTTCTACCAGTCCGAGTGCCTGTTCCTTTATATCTGCGAAAAAATCTTCTAACCTCACCGTTATATAGGTAACATCACTGCAATTCCATGATTTTGTGACATCTATCAACTGTTTTACATAGCTTTGTATCTGTGTTGTTCCGTTTAAGACATAAGTAACATTATTTTTCTGTTCCGGCGTCAACTCCGTTTCTGAAAGCAGCTCCGCATTTCCCCGTACAATCGTAAGAGGTGTTTTAATATCATGCGCCAAAGCAGACATCTGTTGTTTCTTTTCCTGCTCTGTTTTCCACTGCTTTTCTAAAGATTCTCGCAATGCATCTCGCATATCATCGATTGCCGATAAACAGTCATCAAACTCTTTGATACCGGAACAGGATGTCTCATATTCCAGATTTTGATCCTTTATTTGTCTGATTGCGTCTAATACAGGCTGCATCTGCTTTTTGATTCTTTTTCCAAAACGTATGGACGGAATGATGATAATCGCTACCGCTCCAATCACTGACATAATACTCATCACATTCTGTGGTCCTATAAAATGCTCCCTCAAAAAAGCTGAATGATATTGAGGTGTCAAGCGATATTGCAATACAACATATTCATTTTCCCTTACAATTACTTTATAAAAATATTTCCCGGATGCGTTTCCGTACTTTGCAACATTCCATGCTATCTGTTCGTATTGTTCTGACAGATCTCCACCTATTTTCTCTCCATTCTCTGAAAAGATTACATAATCACAAAGTGCAGGAATCATCTCAGCAGTTACTTTATCCGCACGTAAAATCGTATCATATGCTTCATTAATCTTTTGCTCTGCATAATTCGCCGGATAGATACAGCCCACACTAATCAAAAGGTACAGCAGCAGCCAAGCAACAATCACCAAACCTACTAATGATCCAAGCATGACCAGTACATATCTCATAAAAATCCAGCTGAGTGCATTGCTTCTCTTTACTCTTCCCATTTATATCCAATCCCCCAGACTGTTTTTATCGGTGTATAATCATAATCCGCAAATTTTGCTCTTATATTTTTGATATGCGTGATAATGGTACCGTCATTACTCTCACTGTCAAAACCAAAGACCTCTTCTAAAATCTGTTCTTTCGAGAAAACCTGTCCCCTGTTTTTAGCCAGAAATTCACAGATTTCGTACTCCGCTTTCGTAAGAGGAAGTTCCTTATCATCAACCAATAGTTTCTTTTGAGATATTTGAATACAGACCCTCCCCAAAACCATCCGGACAGAATGTTCCCTGTGCTCTCTTCTAAGATGTGCATTGATCCTTGCCCGAAGTTCCATCACTCCAAATGGCTTTGAAATATAATCATCTGCTCCCAACGAAAGTCCGTTCACCAGACTTTTTTCCTCCGTTTTTGCGGTAAGAAACAAAATCGGACAATCCACAAGTGCCCTGATTCTTTTGCATAATTCGAAGCCATCAATTCCAGGCATCATAATGTCCAGTAAAATCAGGTCATAACGATGTAATTCTTCCATATTAATTTTTAGTGGATTACTTACTTTGGTAACCAGATGTCCATCCTTATTCAAAATGCTTTCTATCATTTCCAAAATTGCCGGTTCATCATCAACTGCCAGTATTTTTGCCATAGTTTCCCTCGATTCTATTCCGATATTCTGTTTCCTTCCCAGTGGTTTACCCACCAAAAATAGTATACCATACTAATCCCTGTAAATATTAAGCAACCTGGTATGAATGACAACCATTCACCTACACTAGTTTCTCCCAATACAGATTGCAGATAAGTATATGGTACTCTACCCGTCCAGCAGACAAATACATATTTCCACACATAATCTCCAAGTCCGGTAAGCATCAATGCACTAATTAGTCCTGATATAATCCCTGCTCCAATGGATACCCCTTTTCCAAACTGAAAAGCCAGAATCAGCTGCCACAGATAAAGTGGAACACTGCTTCCCCACAGCAGCAATGCTGCAAATATACATCCTTTCATGATTTCGATATCGCTTGATGCGATTCTTCCAAATCCAATTCCGAATATGATTGCTGTCAATAGGATAGAGCACAGACACAAAACCAGTAGCATCAACAGTTTCGATAAAAATGCTGTAAGTTTATCTGGTAAAGACAACAGGTTTTGAAAATTACCTGCATTTTGTTCTTGTTCCATCACACTTGCTGTAAAAATTCCAATAAGTACCGGAAGTCCTGCTCCTATTGCCTGATAAAATGCAATCACTTTCATATTTTCATTCCATGGTGAAAAAAAGTAATATATTAAAAATATAACGCTGGTTATAATCGGAATCAGTAAGTGTGCCAGAATCACAGATGTTCCTTTCATCTTTCGCAAGTCTGCATTAAGAGATCTTCCAATCATCTTATTTCACCTCTCTTCTCTCAAACCATTTCAAAAACAGAACCGTTACAAAAACAAACCAGATGATTGAGAGACACATTCCCGGAACAATGACTCCCGTATCCAAAAGAGGATTCCCTGCTTCTGCGGCAAGTCCATTTGGTAAAACATGAAGCAACGGGCACATCATTCGCATAGGGATTGCAGAAACAAGTACATACCAGATTCTGGTTTGTGATATTACCACACCGCTGACGGTAATAAATAGGCAGACGAACAGGTTTACAATCATTCCAAATCGTTCACTTAAAAATAAAGCTACCGGAATCTCCCATAACTCAGAAACCGTCAGAAACAATACTGCAATCAACGCTCCTCCAACTGGAACATGTGTCGTTAGAAGAAAGCCTCCAAGCGTTGCTCCTGCAAACACAATCACATTAGAAAACAAAATCATGTACCCAATATAAATAATTTTCCCCAGCAACAATTTTCTTCTGTCTGTGGGAATAGTCATTAAATGATAGTATTTTATCTTTTTCTCCTGCGCCACAGAAAGATAACAAAATAGAGCAATCATCCCCGGCAGCAAAAGTGTATACCACCAGTTCCAAACACTTTCTGCATAAGCATTTGTCATCCCAAGAGTAAATATAAATGCCATGACAAATGTAAGAAGAGGAAATCCCCAGATAAACTTTTTTCGCATGGTTCTTTTGGCTTTTTGATGTTCTGCTTTTATAATATTAACCATGGATTTCACCTGCTTTCTGGTTTTTTCTTACCACATTCATAAACAAATCTTCAAGATTATCTCCCTGCTTTAATGCTCCTTCGTATCCTAAGATTCCACCTGAAATAATCCCGACTTTATCTGCAAGTAACTGTACCTCTGAGAGAATATGACTGGAGAGAATTACAGTGATTCCCTGTCCCGGAAAAGACCGGATCAGCTCTCGTAATTCCTCGATGCCTATTGGATCTAATCCATTCGTAGGTTCATCCAATATCAAAAGTTCCGGTTCTCCAAGCAATGCCATTGCAATGCCTAGTCTTTGCTTCATCCCCAAAGAAAACTGTCCTGCTTTCTTCTTTCCGGTGTTTGTAAGTGATACAATCTGCAAGACCTCATCAATTCTGTTTTCATCTGTACCAAGCAATAATTGTCTTACCTTCAAATTCTCTCTGGCGGAAAGATTTTCATAAATAGGCGGATTTTCAATTAACGCTCCTATTTTTGATAAATCTTTCCTATCCAAAAGTTTTCCATCAAAGTAAATCTTTCCTGCAGTTGGTTTCATCATACCGGTCAGCATTTTCAATGTGGTAGATTTACCAGCGCCATTCGGTCCAAGCAGTCCATAAATCTGTCCCTTTTCGATATTAAGTGAAACATTATTTACCGCTTTCTGTTTTCTAAAATATTTACATAAATTTTGTATCTGTAACATCATTTCCATCTTTACTATCCTTCCTTCTATATTTCATTTCTTACTGAAATATAACCTAACAGAAAAAAATAAAGATTTGATGAAGATTTATTCCCGTATGGAATAAACCATCAATTGAATATCATTATCAGAACTCGGCTTTCCACTGAAATCAGCAAAGCTGTTACAAATACGAAGTCCTAATTTACAGAATATCTCCGTGATTTCATCCAAACTATATAACCTTATAGGATTTCCTTCTTTCATTTCAGGCTTATAAAGTGCTTCTCCATACATATAGTCTACCTGCCCATATATCAGCGTTTTTCTATCCTTCTCCCATTCAAAAGCAGATAATGTAAGTCCTTTTCTCCTGCATCCCATAACTTGCAAGGGAAATGTGTTTGGGCATAGCTTCCATTCATGATATCCATAAAGTGCTTTCCACCATTTTTTAATGCTTTCGCAATGACAGAAAAAATCTTATGATTTTCCCCATCGTCTTCAAGATATCCTATTGCTCCATCCGCCATATTCAGCACAACATCAAATTCCTTATCAAATGTGATCGTGCGAATGTCCTGACAAATGAACTTTGCATTCAAATTTTCTTTTTTTGCCTGCTCGTTTGCATAATCTATGTACGCCGGTGTAATATCAATACCGGTAACATCATACCCACGTCTGGCAAACTCCAGTGAGTGCCGACCAAATCCACATGCAAGATCAAGTATTTTTTCCGTTCCTTTTAAATGTAACTGCTTGATTAGAAAATCTACTTGTCTGTTGGTGTCTTCTACCCATGACATATTCTGAATATCCAGCGTCCAATTTTTCTGATACCAGTCTTTTTCCATTGCTTACCGACTTTATAGACTGCTCCTGCCTCTCTCTCAATTACTATGATTCTCGATTTACTTATCCCATAAATAATCGCTCCTTCCTCTGCATTGACAAATTTTTTCATAAAATCCTTTGTATCTGAATAGCACTTATATGAGTAACTCATTCATCAGTCTCCTTTCACATTTGGCAATGGATGTTTCATTTCTGTTGGCGGTTCTCTGAATTGCTCCATATATTCATCAAACACCTCCAGATTAACAGTTCCTTACAAAGCCTGCCTACCTTGTCATTATCCAGATGCAGAACAATGGTCTTAATTTGTGGATTGGCACTCAAAAAAGTTGTGAGGGCTATGGGAATTTTGCTGTCCTTCATCTCTTTCTTTGGCTGATACACACCCGAAAGAGAAAGCAGACTTTCCGATTTGTAGTCCTTGCCCTCGCATTTCAGATAAGTGGCATAGGACAGCAAATCAATGGCGGCTTCAAATAAATGCACGGTATCCGCAGGCTCTCTTGCCAGAAGTCGGAACGAATACCGCTTGTCGCTGCCCGATGCGTCCTGCTTGAAAGTGCTGCCGAGAGTGCTTCGCAGGGCGGCATATTTCGGTGTTCCGCCTTCGTCTTTGCCGATAAAAACAGCATTGTGATAATCGGCACTCTCATAAAGCGTGCCGTCTGAGATACACTCCTGTATGAGCTGATAGTCAATACCACGCCCGAAAAGATACTGTATCACTCTGTTACAATCCTTATTTTTGGGCGGCAGGAGCAGGACTTTCGGTTTATCTTTCTTGGGAGCAGGGGGTGGCTTCCAGTCCGCCATCGTCTGTCCCGTGAGAATTTCCACGGCTTCTACAAAGTCATATTCCTTGACCTTGATGAGATAATCGAGGGCAGAATAGCCGCCGAAACCTCTCGACCACCAAT
Source organism: Coprococcus sp. RTP21428st1_C9_RTP21428_210409 (assembly GCF_040227395.1). Taxonomy (NCBI): domain Bacteria; kingdom Bacillati; phylum Bacillota; class Clostridia; order Lachnospirales; family Lachnospiraceae; genus Coprococcus; species Coprococcus sp. RTP21428st1_C9_RTP21428_210409. Next base: position 27,694 of record NZ_JBEHVV010000023.1, on the reverse strand, counting down.
ACCATTTGCCGTTGGAAATCTTTAAGCTGTCGTGTTCTTTCGTGCAGTAGACATTGCCCGCCACACGCTTTAGGGTGCTCGGCTCATACCTCTGCAAGTAGGAAAGCAAGTCCATCTGCCGTGCCTGCTCAATCACGGAAGGATCAATCTGCACATAGGGTCGGTTACTTCTCATTCAAATAAAATCACCTCCTGAAATAGAAAAAGCCGAGGGATTTTCCATTAAGAAAACCTCTCGGCTATGTAAATAAGTATCTTTTTCAAATTTGTCTTAATTGCTCTTACATAATAACTCCTCAAGTTGACAGTTGATTACCGTTTTCAACATTTTTGAAAACTCTTTTGCAATGTCAAAATACCTTTGTTTAATGGCAGGAAACTCCTCTGAGTGTGTTCCATCTGGTAATTCAGCTCCAACTAAGTCATTCAGTAATTTTTCGCCTTCTGTTTTTTTTACCTCTAATTCTTCAATATAGCATTTGTCTAACAAAGGTTTTGCTATTTCATAACGCCCAGAATCGTCCATAAACAAATTAAGCAATCTATAAAAAGCTATTTCTTCGGCAGTATCCCCTCTTTGGGCAGAATCATATTTATGCCAATTCAATATTAATTCATATAGTCTACTATATCTATACTTATCAATTTCATTCATTTGCTTTTGTTTTTCTATTTTTTTTAGTCGCCAATTATTCATCAGCGAAATAATTATATTGGCTATTGATGTAACAAGTGCAGCAAATACTGCTGCTGTAAGAATAACCGTAGTAAAAAATTCATTTAACTCCATTATTGCTTCTCCTTGCAACTTAAAATCTGTGTTTTTTATTTTGAAAGCTTACTCAAATTGTTTTTAAATAAATTGTAATATGTTTCTTCAAACTCGGTTACTTTTAATATTCTTTCCAAAATTTTTTTGTGAACTTTATCCACCGAAGCATCTTCATTTTCTTCATTCCCAACATCATACACTTGCAAGCCCAAACTAATATCAATAATACTTTCTCTCATAAATAGCACCCCCTCTTTGGCTTCATTGTATAATAGTAAAAAGGACTGTCAAAACTATAACTTCACATTTCTTGGATTTACGATACAACAAATCACATTATACACATCTACTAGGTAATATAATTACCAATCCATAAAAATGTGATGATACGTTCAAAGAGGATAATTACTTAATCATTTTCATTGCAAATCACAATCAGATGACATTAGCAAATTTTCTAATTTATTCTGAGCAAATCTCTGAAGATAAAAATACTTATCAATAATTTTATAATTCATATTTCTATCAATTTGGTCAAAGCAAAAGTCTATTAACTCTTTTATAAAACTTTCACCAGACAGATAGTAATCCTGCAAGATTATATTATTCTCTGGAAAGTGCAGATAATTATAGATATATTTTTCATCAATATCCTGTTCAATGATTCCCTCACCTGTTCCTGGCATTTTAGGAACCAGTCCCGCCCCCAAAATAGATATATATTCAGGGTTTTTTGCAACTATTTTATATTTTACTGATGATATATTTTCTAAAACTGCTTCAGCAATATAATCATCTATAACAATACGAGGATGAATTGCTATTTCTGACTCCATCTTATACGCCTTATTCACCGCATCTCCAAAAAACATACTTTTCGAAGGGTCAACATAAGCATCACCATAAGATATTCCACCTCTAAAAAGAATTCTTTCTTTAATGAATCGTAAAAATATTGGCTCACAATTACACAATGCCACTTTAAATAGTTCGCCCTCATCTTTACGTTCATCAGATATTCCGTCTTTAAAGCCATAGAAAATATAAGCACAATCAGAAAATGTATATATTTTTCTAAAATACACCGTGTGCATCATATCATTTTGCTTGTTTCTTTCAAGCTCTTCATGAAAAATTTTGTTAATTTTATATGTCTCTTGAAAATCAACTCTATTTTGGCTTCCAAGAATATCTACAAATATGACTAAATATTTAGCGAAACCATTTGGCTCATTACTCATCAAAATCCACCTCTGCTATTGTCCTTTTTCATTTAACTTCTTTATTACGCAAAGCTGTATCTGTTATAAACCTCGTCCATCCAAATACTGAATAGCTGTTGAAATCAAGGATAAGCATCGCTTATAAAAATACTCATAATGCCTTTTATCCTGAATATCCGTTTTTGTTGTTTCATGGTGTCGAATTCTAAAATTATTGCCAAGTATGGTAAGCTCATGAAATTCCTTTTCAAATAATTCTAAAAACGGCTGTTGATTATTACCCATATCCATTATAATCTTATTAACCGATTTCTTCTTATCTACAGTCGATGAGCAGTAATATGTCTTTAGTCTCTCAAATGCATCCCAAAGTTTCTCCACTGCAATTTGCAAATTGTTTTCATCATAATATTTTGAAGCCTCTTGTAATAACTCTTTCAGTCCTACTTCTTGAACAGACACTAATGAATTTTTATTTATCTGGGTATCAAATGTATTCATTAGCTTTCCCTTGGAAAGCTGAAACGGTATCTCATTCAGTTTTAATATAGCATTAATCTGTGGTTCAAAGTCATCTGAGATACTATGTTTCGCAAAAAACTCTATTGCGTCCAACACGCAAAATGGAGAATTAGAAAGTATGAATGCTTGCAAATCAGCAGTTTCAACATATTCTTTTTTATCATTATAACACTTTGGCACATAAAATTGCCTTATTTCATTGAAAACATCCTCAGCTACTGTTGTATTATAATTCCATCCCGTTTCGTCAGTCGCTTGATATTCGATATTATATCGCTCCAGAAACTGATAAATTTGATTTCTCGCTTTCCGCTTTATGGACAATACTATCTTTTTTGCTTTTATGTCCTTTGCATTTCGTTGAGAATATGGAATAAACAACGTATTATCTTCTTGCTGATATATTCTCCATCCATAAACATCACGATTGGATATTTTCTCAGCAGGGTAAATCTCATAACCGTCATTTTGTAATAGCTTGTTAGTTGCCACTAAAAATTCTTTCCAATATCCCTTATCATATCGAACAGCAGGGTGAAATACTTCGCAAAGAAATTTTAAATATACTTCATCACTACCATCTTGTAAATTGAATCTTTTGTCTTCAAAAACCCAGCAGTATGGATAATCATCATTATTCACTGTATGTTGCCAAATATCCTGTTCTGCATTTGCAAATCTTGAATCAAAACTTGGCATTCTCTCCAAATCATATAATCTTTTAAGAAAATCTATTTCTTTAAGGCGACCATAATAATTATAAATAACGGTTCGGGTTTGAAAAAATTCGTCTATCTCTAATCCATTCTGAAATAAATCTAAAATATCTCGCTTTGTTATTTCTGTAATACGGTTCACTCCATTTTCCTCCTTTCAAGCATATTCAGCACTTATATATTGCTTCCCAAATATTTTAAAGAAAAGCGTACCACTATTTTTAATGATACGCTCACCATTATTAAATCACTTCAAAATGCTTCAATGCATCCTTTATCGCTTCCACTTTCTCCGCTGTCGGATGTTTCCTCGGCTGTTTCAATTCTTCTACCGCATTAGGAGCATCATACATTGGCAAGCCTAAATCTCTCTTTACCTCTGCGATATATGCGGTATGTACCTTGAAACCGTATTTAGCTTCTATGTACTCCTTTATCATTTTGTAGGTCACTCGTTCTTTGGGCTTATAGCTTTCCGCTCTTTTAGCAATATTATCAAGTGGAACTTTTCCCTCACCCTCGCCAAACTCAACTTTTACGTTGATATGTCCGTCTGGCTTTTTGTGGGAAAGCAGTACTACCGCCTCCACATGCATCGGTTGTCGAAGAAGAACACAATTCTTCAGTAGTGTCTGATGAAGAAGAATACATATTTTCTTCCTGTTCTTTCACATTTTTCATCTGCACATTATCGTTTAATTTCATCTCATCACTAACATTCAAAATTTGTGTCTGATTAGCCATAATCAAGCCCTCCTTATGAATGTTTTTATATCAGGGCACCTGTCCCTACCATATAGAAACAAGTGCCTTGTTACCTTAGTATACCACAATCTACGCCGGCTGTATTGCACTTTTTTCAGCCTTAAACCACTCCTTCGCATTAGGAACAACACTGTTCCCATTCCCTTTCATAACAAAAGTCAGCTTGTAAGGATCTACTGTGCCATCTTCGTTTGTCTCTCCCACGATGACCTTTTCCACAATACTTTCAAATACTACTCTGTCAAACTCATCCAGAATATCACCATCAGCAAGTGCTTTCTTAAGAGAAGCCATTCTCTTGCCCACATCCTTCTGATTGGAAACATTATTCTGAAGGAGTTCTATAGAGTCCTTCGACTTCTGAATTTTCACGGTAAGCTCTTCATACTTTTCATCATATGCCTCTTTGGTAAGACCATCATCAAGGTATATATCCGTAAGTTTCTTTCTTCGCTGCTCCAGATTATCAAGAGTTTTCTGCTCTTTTTTGAGTCTTGCAATATCATCATTATTCGCACCAATGCTTTCAATCGTTCCAATCACAGAATCAATTACATCATCAAAGCTTCCTGCCAACAGCTTATATGCCTCAAGGAAAGCATTTTCCAATATAGATTCATGAACGGATTTACTATTAGGGCAGTTATGCTTACCTCTATTGGCTGCATTTCTGCAATACCAGACCGGTGTTTCATACTTGGAGCTGCTATGAAGGGTACGTCTGGTCAGCTTCGTACCACAGAAACCGCACTCACACATACTGGAAAATGCATACTTTTTCGTATACTTTTCTCTCTTTCCATCTGCCTTTTTATCTGACTGATGGTTGCGGGATAAGCGAATTTCTTTTGCCTGTTCCCACACC
>NZ_JBEHVV010000023.1:0-22678 GCF_040227395.1 Coprococcus sp. RTP21428st1_C9_RTP21428_210409 | reverse complement strand
CACACCACTGTCCGTCCATTTTGCCACACCTTTTTTATTGAGTTTCCCCAGTGCCTCCAGACGCTTTGCTATGGTATAAGTTCCATATCCTTGCAAATACAGTTCAAAAATCAATCGCACGGTTTCTGCCTCTGCTTCATTAACTGTAATTGTCTTATCCTCCGGATGATAATCATAACCAAGACAACCGTTAAAGCCCATCAGTTCTCCACGCTTCATCTTCATCTTAATGCCCAGCTTCACATTTTTTGATGTGGATTCCACTTCATTCTGAGCCAGCGTTCCCATAAGTGTAAGCATCATTTCTCCCTGTTCCGTCAAGGTATTGATATTCTCTTTTTCAAAAATCACTGCAATACCTCTTTCCTTTAAAAGGCGCACATACTGCAGGATATCAACCGTATTTCTGGAAAATCGTGATACTGATTTTGTCATAATCACATCAATCTTTCCATCCATACAATCCTGTATCATCCTCTGGAACTGCTCACGCTTGTCCACCTTTGTTCCAGTAATGGCTTCATCTGCATAAATACCCACCATAACCCAGTCCCGGTTTTCTGATATCTTGTCCTGATAATACTGCTTTTGGGACTGGAAACTCTCAAGCTGCTCGTCACCATCCGTACTTACACGGACATATGCCGCAACTCTCTGTCTTGTAATAACAAGTGGTTTACCCTCATAATCTCTCTTGCGGAGTATAGGACCCTCCACCGCCTTGATAACTTCTACTTCTGCCATAAAAATCCTCCTTCTTAAACCCGTGCTTGGTTTATCCTTCATACCAAGCATACTAAAAAATGAAAATATGAACGAACATACAAAAGGAGCCTGCATATACATTTTCATGCATATACAGACTCCGCCATCTCCCCAATACTGATTATGGTTGCTAAGCAACCTTATTTCCTGCATTGGATTTGAAATATTCCGACTCCAGAATATGATACGAACTCATAATCTTATTCTTTGCCAGAATATATTCATTCTCTGAAATCAATCCAAGACGAACCAGTTTTCTAATCACTGCCATCTTCTTGCTGAATTCCAGACATTTCTTTGCATCTAACTGACACCATTCCATAGCAAAACCTCCCTTCATAATTCCTACTGTTTCGTTCCAAGTCTGCACGCATGCTCCAAAATTCTTATAAAAAGTCGTAGAACATATGTTTGTTTTATGTTATAATTCTTCTATAAGAATCAGCTAGCACACAAAGTAATCTTTTTAATTTCAAAAAGATTACCCTTTCACTAATAGGAGAAACAGAAGTGGTTTTGCGGAAGTGTTTTTGAAACTTTTTGAAAATAATGCAATGAGGAATGATATAAATTGAAACCAGACTACGAAGAATCAATAGAAAATGAAGACAATATAGCCTCTGATGAGCTCCTGTATATGGAAGAAATGGAACAGGCACGAATCATTGAGCAGGCTGCACTTGCAGAAATAGAATTAGAAATGGCTGCTTACCCTGAACCGGATGCTGATGTACCGGAGGAAGAAGCTACAGAAGCAGCCTCACGCACAATGTTAAAACGGGAGCTTCGTGCACAGGCTCTTTTAAGACTGGAAGATGGTGCGAGAACCGAAGAAGATTTTAAGGAAGTCATAAAGCAGTGGGATCACTTAGATGATAACCGGGAACGAAAGGAACGCTATCACGAAATAGGCAGGGAAATGAACCGGTTAACAGAGGATGCTCCAAAGAATCCGGTGGTAATCCCCTATCCAATCCACCACACCTACTGGCGGCAGATGATGAAAGGTGATTTTCTGGATGTAATATTTGACTGCCCCTTTGAAATGCATGAATTTCTTACGGATGAGGATTATTCCAAGATTATTTATGACTTGAAAGACAGTTACAAAGAGCTTATCTATTATCTGTATATTCGAGATTACAGCACTCTTTATGTTGGAAATCTGTTGGGACAGACTGACCGTAATATCAGAGGTGTGCGAAATACCATCTTAGGTCAGATAACCAAAAAGGTAATTGCGGTGCTTTTAGAACGACAAGAATTTGATATCCCTCTATGGACAACAGAACAGGAATTTATGGAAAAGTACAAAGAGAAAATACCTGACATACAAAGAAAAGCTAAAAAAGAAAAGGAAAAGATTATCCGTGAAATCGGTGTGCTGGCAAGAAAGGTATTAAAGCAGTACCAGAAAAGCATAACAAATCAGACCAACTGCTAATCTATTATAAGAAAAGCCACAGAATAGAAATAAAGTAATTACATTTCCCTTTATCTGTGCTATGATAGTAATAGTTTTGAATTTTATTCAATTACTTTTATATAGAAACGAGGAAGTATATGATGAATTTATTTGCAAACTCCAGTTCCAACTGGGTAAAATATGATAAATACGAATGGAAAAAGGCAGACAATGGAACTCTCTATATCACTCCCACAGAGGATGCAAAGCCATCCCTTTACAATCCGGTTAAAGAATATCAGGATATGGTTCTGGCTGCCATTAACATAGGCACTCTTGCCATGAAGGAAGAACCGAAAGAATCCCTTCAGGCTTCTATTATTGATTTTGCCTGCAATTATGGTTTGCTCGGACTTATGACCGCATTACCTACCACACCGGAGTTTATTACATATGAAGCAGTATATTTACCAAAGAACCATTTTATCAGGGAAGAAAGTCTTAGCACAGAAAAGTACCTGTCCTACTTTTTTCCTTTTGATAATATTGATTTTGTAAAGCATGGTGTTGAATCTTCATGGAGTACTGACAGTTCGGAAATGATTGCATTGATTATGGCGATGAAGAACAAACCGCAGGCAGTTCTTATGAGCTTTCAGAAAGAATATGCAGAACGCTATGACTGGCTTGTGACAGTATTCAGAGATTGGGCATTTACCTTTTTCTCAAGTTTTCTGTATTATCAGGATTATGACCGGTTAGATGAAAACGAAAGAAATCTGTACCGACAGGGAATGGCTGTATTTGGCGGTATTGCACCAACTTATCACATAGAACTGCTGGACAAACCTACTATTGTGTGGGAATTCCACTCATTACTGCTTGGTATCCAAATGATGTTTTCATTTATGCTTACCGATGATAACTCTACTCTGAAAGTATGCAAGCACTGTGGCAGTGCCTTTGTAGCAACCAGAAGCAATATGGAATTCTGCTCTCCTCAATGCAAGAACCAGTACAATGTGTATAAGAGCAGGGCGAAGAAAAAGGAGTATTAAGTCTATGAATAACTCAAATATCATTATGTACACAACCGAAGACGGACTGACCAAGATAGAGACAACTTTTGAAGATGATACAGTATGGCTGTCACTTGACCAGATGGCTGAATTGTTTCAGCGTGATAAATCAACCATATCCCGCCACATCAAAAAAATCTTTGAAGAAGGGGAATTACAGCGAAATTCAGTTGTTGCAAATTTTGCAACAACTGCCGCAGACGGTAAAATCTACAATGTAGATCACTATAACCTTGATGTCATCATCTCCGTTGGATACCGTGTAAAATCCCATCGTGGTACACAGTTTCGTATCTGGGCTATGGGAATTTTAAAGGAATATATGAAAAAAGGATTTGCTCTGGATGATGATCGCTTAAAACGATTGGGTGGCGGCAATTACTTTGATGAACTGCTTGCCCGTATCAGAGACATCCGTTCTTCTGAAAAAGTATTTTGGAGAAAAGTGTTAGAAATCTATGCGACCAGTATCGATTATGATCCTCATGCTGAAGCCTCTGTCCAATTTTTCAAGCAAGTTCAGAACAAAATGCACTGGGCAGCCCACAAACACACCGCTGCTGAAGTAATCTATCAGCGTGCTGATGCAGAAAAGGAAAATATGGGACTTACTTCATGGAGTGGTGATACCATACATCGTTCTGATGTGGAAGTTGCCAAAAACTATCTCTCGGAAGCAGAACTGGATGCCCTAAACAAAATCGTTACTGCGTACCTTGACATTGCCGAAGTCCATGCCCTTAATCAGGAGCCTATGTATATGAAGGACTGGCTGGAAACCATTGACGATTACTTGAAAATGACCAGAAGGGATATACTTACCACCAGCGGTCATGTCAGCCATAAACAGGCTATCGAAAAGGCTCATGCTGAATATGATAAATATAAAAACCGACTGGAGGATAGCCTTTCTCCGGTGGAGAGAGATTTTATTAAAAACATTGGAACCTTGGAAATGATTGCGGATTCGCAATCATAATTCGAAAGGTGGATTGCCCCACACTCATTTTAGGGCAATCCATCTCATTTCTCTGTATCCTTTCAATTTTCCACGATTTATCAACCTCAAATAAATGCGTGCTTATTTAATCATACTTTAAACGAATCTATCCACTTCTGGGCTTCTATTCCTGGATCATAATCTTCAAGTGCACTCAATTCTTCCCCATATCTATAATTTGAATCAAATGCACCGGAAGCAACATTATATACATACCTAAATTCTTGAGGCATAGGCATATCGTATTCTTTACATATATCTTCAAGTTCAGGTATAATTTCATCCTCTATCACATCAAATATCTCTAATATATCTTTATCCGATATACCCGCTTCAAGATTACCAAGTATTGAGCCTTTTACTCCGAAGGCACATGTTTCCATTGCTGACCATTCATCCGATTGAATGAAAACATATATTGTATCTACATTATCACCTATAACCTCTAAAAACATTGATATTATTTCTGATTGTTTTTCTGTAAATGCATCTTCAAAAATCATAATTGCCCCTTCAGCAAATTTAGAATTTCAGCTTTCCCTTACCAAGTAAGACAAAGTCTGTTCCCTTTGTCATCATATTCTGTATTCCAATAATGCGGAGCATTCACTTTCGTATAAATTAAAGCCTACTCCCATATTATTTTTGTCCTGCCTATACTTTTTTCCGGTGCAAAATAGAATTTTACAAAATCGCCTTCCTTTACGTTGTGTTCTTCCTGTTCTGATTTTGTTATTGCTACATCTGCAATTGTAATTTTATTATATTCATTATTTTGCAGTACCTCGTTAAACCATAATAGCCTTATGTCTATTTTATTTCCTTTATCCTTCATTTTCGCTACCATTGCTTTTTGTACCCATGCATTTTTCTCAACAAAATTCACTTCTGTTGACATTAAAATATTTCTCTGCTCCTCTGTTAATTTAGAAACCATATCTATGCGTTCTTTACTGTCTTTTCCTGCCACTATAAAAACTACGGCAATAAAAATAACTACTACAACTGCTACAATTAAGTATGGCATAAAACATTCCTCCTGCTTAATTCCATTTCCAAGCTTTAATAACCTGAATAAAGGAAATTTCATTTTCCCTTATTTTAACACATCAATTACAGATATTCTATCCTCAAAACTTGTAAATTTTATCTTTTCATAAAATTCTGCTTCATCGAATCCGAACAAATTCTCTGAATTCTCATATTCTTCATCCGTCGGTTCTATGATGAATGCAGGAGTCAATGACACCCCTTTTAGGAATTCATCTTTTATTCTAAGCATAGTCACGCACCCTTTTTTGTCATTCTTACCTAACTCCATTGCTTCCCTTAATCACAATCAACATTCAATCTAAATTTTCCACAATGAATACATCTGAACAAATATCCAGCCAGGGAACCGCCCTTTTCTAACATTTCATTATCAAAGTCCATTCCCTCTACTTTTTTGTATTCTTCAATAATACTTACTAAATTCATCTCTTTTAATTCCGCATATCCTACATCACCTAAATACTCACAATAGTCATCGCAACATGCCAACCAATATTCGCCTTGCCAAGAACAATATCCCGGTGTTCGCCTAAACAATTCAGTCCTTTTCTCCTCATCTGATATTTCCTCTGCGTATTGGATAAATTCACCATCATACTTTTCTGCTGCCTTACCATTTGCCACACATTCCATGCAAATACAATCCACTTCTCCACTGCAGTACATAGTTGACACATACACATCTGTTTTGTTGCCACAACACTGGCATACATTATTATCGAACTGAACTGCATCTAAAACTTTTTCTTTATCGTAAACATTAGGATGATATTTAAATTTGGGTAATTTCAAAGAATTATCATTCATTTTTGTATCCTCTTCATCTTCACAACTACATCAACTCCGGACAGTTCTCTACATACTCAGAAAACAGACCCCCACCAATCTCATAATCTCTTAATGCAACTTCCTTGCTACTCATAACCTCAGGGTTCAGTTCGTCAGGCAGAATACAAAGCAGACATTCTTCATCCGACATCGGTAAGTCATATTTGGAAATGCCGTACTTTTCATTAAAAACCCTGCCATTTACCACATAAATTTTCAGATGCTCATTCATAAGCAAGCGCTTCTGATTTAATGTTTCACTATAAAATCGGTTATATAAAAAATCAAGCATCTCGTCACTTGGCTTTGAAAAGTAGCAAAGTGCAGTCTGGGAATTGAGCAAATCAAGAAATGCTATATCCTTCACATAAATAAGCTCACACCGTTTTGCACCATCTGGTACTTTGTAAAATGTGCGCTTTACGTGGTTTTTCCACAGACAGTAAATCCAGACATCGACATAAAACAATAAAAATGCCAAAAAAGGTAAACCGAAGTATGTCAGGACACACGTACCACCAATAAACAAAACGATCATAGTTATAATAACAGCCACACCTTTTGCCGAGCCATATATATGTATATACCATTCTTCGATGTATTTGTACCGATAGGATTCTTCTATCTCTGCAGGGTCTTTCATTTTTTTCCTGCATTTAATTACAAAAGGCGACAGAGTTATAATCGCAAAGGCAAGCATTGCCGAAAGTACAATAAATGCATAGCTTACCTGCTCATTTTCCAAATTAAACCAAACATACAGACAATCAACCGCCAATATGAAAAAACCAATGTATTGCCAAAATAAATACGGATGCTTTTTTATGAATTTCATTCTATACTTAAATTCCCTTTCCACTCCAATATACCTATTACAACTTATCCCACACCCAATCGGGTGCTGAATAATGAATATTCAAATTGATAGATTTAACCCCCTGTAACTATGTCGTCCAAATATCTTCCAAACACCATATGCTCATACGAAAACTGCTCCGTATTTTCTGCATTGATATTCAGATCGCCCATAGCGATACATAAAATCTGCGTATCATCATTTACTTTGCAGGCAAATCGCTGATTCCACAGCTTTCCTGTAAGGTAATACAGTTTAAGTTTGCCTTCCGGCAATGCATTCATGCCGATTAACCAGTTGTACAGAATATTGAAAAATTCTTCATCCGGAATAGCTTCCATTCCAATAGTAAGTGCAGATTCCTCGTACAGTTGATTCAGAATCTCTACCTGTTTAACATCTATCTTTTCTATATTTTCCGCTCCCACAGGCACCGAATACAGCAGCTTCATAATACGTTTTTTCCTTAGCAAAGCATATGTAACAGCTGCTCCAAAGCATAAAAAAATTACAAGGAGCATGATAACTCCTGCTTTTACGTTCGCTCCCATCAAGCCAAATGCAGCTATAGTCAAAATGAGACACAAAAAAAATATTGTTCCAAATATCACATCAAAACGTTTCTGATTTTTGTTGTTTCTGTTTCTTGTGTTATAGGCTCTAAACAGGGCTTCTTTTATACTCTTGTTAATTGTGTTCATAATCTCACTTACCTCCTTCCTATCATTATTCTGTTCAAAAAAACTCACCAATTCTTACACAAATAAACGGATTTCCATACCATTTGGACATTTCTGTGCTTCAAAAAAGCAATCTATACTTTTGCGAATTTCCTGTGCAAGTTATTTTCTAAAGCCGATTGTTGTACAGATTGCCAAGGCTGTTATCTATCTCATATCCGCACACACCATTTTGCCCTTAGAATCCACATCTACATCAATCTCATGTCCGCCAAATACATAGCCATCATCATATCCTATAGTATAGGAACCATTTTGATTCACAAAGATGTATTTCATGCGTTCTTTTAATGCGTTTGCAAATTCTTCCGGTGTAGAAAAATGAATTTCACATTCATCTTCATAGTCTTCCAAGCACTCCAAAGCAGCGTCATACAATGCTTCATCAGCTGCAATATATTCTCTAAATGCTTCATCTCTTGACACAATATGCTCCACAAAATCTCTTGCAACAGCCAAAGGCTTTTTCCAGGTTGCTTTACTGCTCCACTCTACCTCAATATAAATCGTAATATCATTACCTAAAAAATGATACGTTCCTTCAAACAGCCCTTCTGATTTCTCTAACACCAATTTCCCCAAAACATCATCTTCTAAAACAATCGGTGCCAGATATTTTTCCTGCTTTTTATCAAGCTTTGTTCCGGATACATTTTCTTCTAATACCTCTTTTACATACAAAAATGCAAGTTCCCCAAAGGTACTATACTGTAATCTTCCCAAAACCTTATAAATCACACCATCTTTAAATCTGTTAAAATATTCGCTGTTTTCATTCTGTGCCTCATACTCCTGATTTGATATAGGCCATGTCATAATCTTTATCTTCTTTACCACACAATCAGCATTTATATCATATATTGCAACAGCAGAACATGTAATAATATGATACTTTTCATTCTTGCTCAAACGTGAAGAACCACCGTTTCCAGCAAGGACATAATACAAGCTCTCCTCGCCATCAAATTTATTATCTTTCTGATAGATTCCATTCATATCCATACACATTCCTCCTACTTAATTCCCTTACCAAGCAAGGCAAAGTCTATTCTCTTTGTCATCATATTCTGCATTCCAATAATGCGGGTCATTTACTTCCATATAAGTTATACCCGGGATATCCGTCCTAACCTTCGTCTTTAGTGTCTTATTTAGAAAAATAAATGTTGTTTCATCACTATCACTGAAACGACCTCTATAGGTTTCACGTATTGTATTTCCAGCCTCAAGCTCTGCCAGCAAAATATCATATAGTTTACTATGAGATTTTTTAAATCTCCGGATATTATTCCATTCATAAAGAAGCTTCTTAAGATCTTCGGTACTTACGCAAAGAGGCTCGTAATCGTCAACCAAATAACATGTTATAACGGTAATTTCCTTTTCTATGTCCGCAGAAAAAACATTTCCAGCCGTATTATATATTTCAGCTTCACCGTCAATCACTATGTCTACACTTCTTTCCATCAAATCCGGAAAATCAATAAGACAGCCAAGCAGTGCTTCATACTCATTCGAAAGAGCAGGGCGAATTATTTTGTTTCCATCATCAAAGGTTTGCACATCATATGTATGTTGAATCAATTTCTTCTTTCTCCTATCACATTTCTTTGGCACAGGCTCAATATATAAACTTCAAAATGTCACGTGCTACATACTTTCTTTAATTTCTCCATACCAGCTCATCAATTCTGACACAGGGGATATTCCACTTTTGGTATAGTCATCATAACGATAGGACGCATCAAATTTATGAGTTGCAACATCAAACTCCAGCTTATATTCATTCGGACATTTTTGTTGGTACATATCACACAACTCAACTAGCTTACTAATATCTTTTGTTCCAATTGATAAAAATTCATCAGAGGCTTCATCATCAGCAAAATTACCGGCAGGTATGACCCTATCTCCTTTGACAAAAATAGCATTGAACATTTTCTGTGATGCATCCTGATAAATATAGATATATATTTTATCAACGCATCCGCCCGTATATTCCATACACAGAGAAACAAATTCTGACTGTAAATCAGTGAACGCATCTTCAAAAACCATATCAACATCTCCTTCATTAGCCGCAAAGCCTGTACATCTTATCTTTTCATTAAATTCTGCTTCATCGAATCTGAACAAATTCTCTGAAATCTCATATTCTTCATCCATCGGTTCTATGATGAATGCAGGAGTCAATGAGACTCCTTTTAGGAATTTTTCATATACCATTCTGTTATCCAAATCAAGATGTTCAGATTGTAAAAAATCATTTATAAGCTCCGATGTATTCGAACCGTATTCATCTCTCTGGTAATCTTCTATAAACTCCTCAAAACCATCAAATACTTTTTTCGTAATTGGAATATATTTGTACCATAATAGTATATTTATAAAATCATCTACAGAAGCTGCGATATATCCGGCTCCACCTTCCGAATCAATCATGGAAACATATTGATTATCCACCAATACACATACTCCACCATCACCATCACTGGCAAATGGAATAAGTTCATAATTCTGTTTACAGCCACCCTCCATTAGAGATTCCAAGTCATCCTGTAATTCGTTAGGTTTCCATATTTCCAATCCACATTTCCAATATATTTCATCCTTAAGCTCGGTGCTATTATTTATCCTGTCCAAGTAGTAAAATAGTTTTTCTTTCTGTGTCATTTTTCAATCCTCCTTTTCTGCTGCAAAATCTACTGCTTAAATGCGAAAGTTTCTTATTTTTTAGACTTCAAATGAGCAGAGTACAACATATCCAAAAACAAAGAAAATGAATCCGCAATCTAAATTATAGCAAATCCGATGCTATATATTTTGAATCGCAAAGCTTTCTCCTATTCCATCCTTTTGCGTATTTCCCTTGCATTTTCCATATCCTGAACCAATTAATATAAGCCATTTTTCATGGGAATAGACAGCCTCTTGGAAATCCGGATACCTCGCATAATCGTCTCTTTTATTTTGTTGAGAATAAACTCAACCTCTTCAGTAGGCTTGTGACAAAAAATAACTTTTATATTTGGAGTCTTGCCACTTCCACCGAAGTCTTCGTATATCTGCCCCGATGCAATATAGTCTAAATAATCGTTTACTTTGTCCTGAAGAACCTCTAAGTGCGCTTTTAATATCTCTGAATCCCATGGAATGTGATCACTAATGCATACTGTAACTTTGTCATCGTCTTCATGACCAAAATCTACAACATTTCTATCCAATACAGACATCTTTATCAACCACCACCTACTTTTTTATTGCCAACCTATTCATTGAAGGTAAATATCATTATCCACAATATACTTCAAATTACACCGATTTAGCATCCACGTCTTATTCCTTGCTCCATTTTGATATTGAACAATCTGCTCTTTTACCTCATCTGACAGTCCAACATATATTTGATGTGCTTTATCCTTAATTGCTTCCTGTCCTAAATGTTCTGCTATAAAATCAAGATGTACATCATACTTTTCAAACCCTTCAAAGAAGAGATATTGTACAGCCGAATGATAATTATTTTCAAATCTATGTACTAAGTCCATTGCTGTCTCTTGAAATCGTTTTTCTAATATATTCCTTGTTTCAAGCAACCTGCTTTCCGTTGATATATCATACCAATATCCATTCTCTGGCTGGTAACTCATAGATGCCACAACATTATCGACTGGTAATTTTCCATACGTTTTATAGATAAGTCTCAACTCTGCATTTATCTCGATGCTTTGACCGGATTCATTCCATTTTGAAGAAAAGAAATTAATTTCAAACACAATATCTTTCACGGTCTTCTTTAACACACCACTTTTAAGATACTTGAAACCAGTTATCTCCGACAGCTCCTGAATTAATCTTGTTTTTGCTTCTGCAACATTTAACATATCTTCCATCTTCTTCTCCTTAGTATTTTAACACCAACATTAAGACAGTTCTATTACAACTATCTATAAAATACTCGTATATCAATTCAGACAACGCATCCCTGCCAAGCTTAATAATCCGGCATTCATTTTCTTTCATTTCAACCATCTAGTCACAGTACATTTTCGTCTACATGTTTTTTTAATGCTTCTGAAAAATCCTCTAATAGATTTATCCAGTCGCCATATTCAATGCCGGCAATATGTAAATCTCCCCATGCCCGAATATGACAGTTACATACCATTCTACGTATAAGTTTCTCATCACACACATGCATATGCTCATATTGTTTCAGAAAATCATCTACTTCCTTCCATTGAGCATGATTACTCTCCTTTAACAAATCTCTTATTCGCATTGCCATAGTTTTTAGATTTGATTCCACATTTGCCTCCTCTGAACCTAACCATTCTCCGTAAAACCATATATATGATTTTTCATACCAATCTTCATCATGAAGCTCTTCCATATATCCTATCTCTGGTAACTTTGTCACGATTGCATTATCCTTCAAATAGTAATATTCACTTTTATCTGCCAGATCCAGGTATTTTTTCAAGTTCGACTAATACATTAACTAAGATATTATTTTAATCAATTTTTATAAAATATTTTTCATTACTATATTTGTCGTTATCCGATTCGATATACAAAAAAATTTCATCTTCGGATTCCCATTCAACCTTAAAGTATACTGTTTCATTATATCCTGGTTTATTTGTTTCGAAAACCAATGTATCATCTTTAAAAATATATGGACGACTTACATAGTCATATCGTAGAGTTATAGAATAGTTACCACTAGGTGAATATATAACTTCATCTCTACTTGTTTCATATTCAATTTCACTTGTCGTACATCCGGTTAATACAAATAATACTAATATACATAACACAGCGTTTTTTTCACCAGTTCTACCTCCAGTTCTGAGCTATAATTATATTTCGTACGGTCCATATACTATATTCTCATCCCACATCTTAGCAAACACACACTCCCTTAAAAGGATCCTTGTCCATATATTTCGCCTTCTTTAATTTCTCCATTCTCTACTATCATCTCCACATTTTCAAACACGTTCATAAACACATGCTTTGCTTTTTCTAAAAGCCTATGGCACAGCTTCGGTTCCTCAAACAGAAAGCTTACACGCAATTCTATCCTTCTAACATTTGGATACTTTTCCTCATATTGTCCTGAATCTATGTACCAAATATATGTATTGAGTTTCTCCTGCAATAA
The DNA here is from genome assembly GCF_040227395.1 of Coprococcus sp. RTP21428st1_C9_RTP21428_210409. Taxonomy (NCBI): domain Bacteria; kingdom Bacillati; phylum Bacillota; class Clostridia; order Lachnospirales; family Lachnospiraceae; genus Coprococcus; species Coprococcus sp. RTP21428st1_C9_RTP21428_210409. The sequence continues at coordinate 9,785 of NZ_JBEHVV010000023.1, read as the reverse complement.
CAATAAATGTCGATTTATATCTGACCAGTCCATTCCATCTGCAAGAAGAAGTATCAAGCTGGAAGTATCCTGTTCATATGCCATGCCATCAATGGTGTCTGTGTTTTCAATATTCAACTTCTCATCGTTATTATCTAACTCCATAGCTTCTCCTATTCCATCCTTTTGCGTATTTCCCTTGCATTATCCTTCAAATAATAATATTCGCTTTCATCCGCCAAATCCAGGTACTTTTCCAGCTCGGTTGAATGAATCATATGCAGTACATGAAGCACCATTATTTTCTGATGCTCATGCCCAAAAGCATCATCCTTATATTTATCTCTCCATCAAAATTCTATTGCGTGCTCTTCTGCTTTGTCCGGATGGATATATGCTAATGACTTTAGTGCCATACGCTGTGTATACTCATCATCAACCTGCAGGAAATCGAAGATTAAAGCTTTTATTTCATCCTTGCCATGATAATCCTTTAGACTCTCTTCAAACTGCCACTTTGCATTTATATATTCAGTAAACAGCACCTTTTCACACAGTAAAGCATACCAATCAGGATATTTTAATAACACCTCTATAATACGACTGCATTCATTATCTCTAGCAATTCCAAACAAGATATCATCAAGCATTTGCTCCGTAGCCTCATCGCAGGATGTATATTCTATTATTTCGAGAATAACCTTATACATATCATCAAATTTATCTAATCCGATTCCCCATTCCCCGTTATCATTTCTTTCGCTCCAGTTGGGATATTTTTTATCTGCTTCTTTGACAAATTGGGCAACTGCTCTATGTAGTTTTCTTTCATAATCAGCAGACATAATGTACCCCTTTCATTTACCGATAACTTTTCATAAATGACCTGCTATTGCACGTTTCATAATGTTCACATCATTTTTACAGCAGATCTATCATATACAAAATTATACCAGGTAAGATTTCTTTCTTCCTAAATCTGTCACAAGGTAAGGATTATCCTTTTTCATGGCATCAACAAGCGGCTTAACTTTAGTCGGATCTGCCTTAAGCATTTCATACTCTTCACTGGTTATACCTACGAATTGTAGGAAATCAACGCGACCATATATTGTATCAATTCCCGGCACCTCTGTATCCTCTACTGCAAGGATGGCTGTAATCAGTGAGTCTGCACCTACTTTTATAGGGGTTCCCATATTTGACATAAAATGTCCGGGCTCAAACCAGCTTTCCTTTGTATAGGTGTATCTTCCAAGATTTCCAAGGAAATTTATCGCCCACATACAATCATCATCATTATCCGCTTTCAGTTTAAAAGTCATCTCGTACCCCCAGCGACTATATTTTCCACCAAAAGCTTCCTCATCAACATAAAGCTCTGTCATGCCAAAGGTTACAATATGCCGGTGTCCATGTGGCGACTTGTAAATTGAATATCCATCAATATATTCCGAACCGCCAAACATTGCTCTTGCCTCAAAATTAGAGCCATAATGATTTGGCTCCTGACCAGGATAACATTTAGCAAATGCTTCCTCAATGGCATCCCATCCAGGTGCATATTCTTCATCCTTAGCCTTCTCTCTGAATTCTTCTATAGTCATTTCTTTTTTCTCCCATACAATCACGAAACTTCAAGTTAAGCATAAATTCTCACACATTCACACTTATTATAACATAACATCTTCTGTTCACAATCTGAAATCTTATCATTTATTCTTTCCCCATAAAGCTCAGGAGCGATTATCTCGCTCCCCTGCTTCTATCTACAGTTCTGACTTCCTCAACCTTATGATAACGCTTGCGGTAATCATACTCTTCCCGAAACTCATCATGAATTTCCATCTTGTATTGAATACTTGCAAGCTTAGCACCCACATAACCCATACGCTCTTTAAATGCTTTAAACTCTGCTTCAAAATCATCCGTAGGTGCCGGAAGGATTCTTCTACACTTATATCATTTATCCCAACCACAGATTCTTCATTCCCCGCAACCACTTCATCAATAACAGGAGTCTCCGTATATGATGAAACAGCCTCTTCTCTCTTAGCCTGCTTTTCCTGCATTGCTTCAAATTCCACTCTGGTCATAATCGGTGTAGAAATCATTTCTGCTGTAGCTGTTTTCCAGTCCACTATTTCCTGACCTTCCAGATATTCCAGATAAGCATTATTCCACTCTTTTCTGTCCATTTCATCCAGATAAAGATTGAATCTACGGCTATTGCGTTCAGCCACACGATTTCTTATGGCTGATATCCCTTCCCTCTTTTTCAGTTCTTCTGCCTGTTTTCGCTTCTTCTCCTGCTCTGACTGAATCAATGCCTCAATCTCTGCTTCCATCTGCTTCATGGCAAGGTCTTTTGCTTCCCTTTCTGCAACAAAACCTCTAATCCTGTCCGCAAGCTCTGCCTTTCCGTACCATTCTCCCAGCTTATTACCTCGGATTCCTTTCTTCATATCCGGCATGGCAAAAGTCACAGTTTTATTCGTAACTCTAATCGTCCAGTGGTAAATTGCACGCAGATACTCTATCAGCTGTTCAAATGAATTTACCGTCGGCAGAATCTTGTCAATGGTATTTCTTATAAGTTCCCGGTCGGAAGTAACTCCCACACCGTCTGATGCATTCTTATCCATAAGGCGTTTTTCCACCCAGTAATTATCCTTATGCTTTCTGGCAAGTAAATCCGCCTGCCCCAATCCCAGACGGATACACTTATCCATTACCCACTTTTTTGCATGATACATCATCTTACCAGTGCTTTTATGCTTACAGCACTGCTTCCACTCGCATGGTTTATCGTGCCATATGCTTTTCCTGCCGGGGAATTTCCGCACGGAATTAATAACCATGTGAATGTGCATATTCCGGCTGTTATTATGACCGTCTGGATGCACTGCAACTACTGCCTGATGCCCCGGAGCAAACTCTGCAAGCCACTTCTTTCCAAACTCCATTGCCTGTTCCATTGTAATATCATCCTCCGGTTCAAAGCTGATAATATAATGATGTGCCTTTACATCATTCACAGAATTGTTCTTTCCATAAAATCTGTTGGTTTCAATACACTCTGCACCAAAACTGTCCACATCACAATTCACGCCATCAATCAGATAGTTTTCACGCTCCATAATCCTGCCCTTTCCATCCAGAATGGGCTTATTAGTATATTCATCAAACTGACAGGTCAGATACTCCACTGCATCAGAATAAAATCTGTTCTTTACTGAAATATGCTTCAATATCGCCATTAGCTCTCACCATCCTTTCCGCTTTTACGCCTGCGTTTTTTACCACAAGCCACATCTTCCAATGCCGGCAGAATCTTAAACTTCAAATCAAGCAGCTCCCTTACGGCTTCCTTTACTTCATAATAAACGCTGCAAAAATCGCCACCACCATTCAAATGCTTTGCTATCTGATTCAGATTCGAGCCAATCTTTCCAAGCTGCATGGAATACTCCCTTAAAAGACCGGTATCTCCATAGCAAGGCAGTTTCCTGCCCAAAGCACATCGTCTCATATATTCTGAAGTGGTAAGCCCGGTTTTTCTCGCTTTTTCCTCAATCAGTTCCTTATCCTCTGCGGAAATACGCATAGACATTAAAGCCATATTCTCTTTCTTTTTATCTGTCTTTCCCATACAAAACCTCCAATCTGACAAAACAAAAAGCAGGCAATTTCTCACCTGCTTCTCATGTCCTAAAACTGTTATATTGTTAATTGCTACTCCTGTAGAAATAATAATGCTGCCGTATACGGCAGATGCTTTTCGCCGTCGCTTTCGCTCCTCCCTCTGGTCTACGCTCACTCCCCTATGGTCGCTCACGGATACACTCGCACGGCTCGTGAATATCTCCTACTGAAATTTCTAGCGGCTCGCAAGCTCACAGTAAACTGTTCGCTGTCGCGGCAGTCGCCAAATGAGAATGCAAGCATTCTCGCTTGGCTCGTTGCCCGCGCATATATCTGCTCGCCGGTTATATAGAAATCTGTCATACACCCGTCTTACAGAAAATCCACCAAACACGCTTTCCATATGAAATCCTGCTACAGCTCTGCGCATCATTTCTAAAAGAAATCCTATTTCCACTGATGCGTGCCGACCTAAGTCGGCACAAGCTCCGGATACGTCGCATAAGGTAGAGCAAGTTCCGCCCTGTATATACACGGGCAGGAACTTGTTGGGGATTTGGCATCCCCAAGCCCCAGCTTCTTTCGCCTTGCGGTCAAAAAAATAAAGCCTGCAAGCAGACTTTATTTTATGCCGAAGGCTTAGCCGGCTCCGTAAGAAACTCATATGACACTTTTTCCCATAGAAAAAGGTCTGTTCTACAAATAAGGCAAATGTGTATTACATCGCACCTTTTTGTAAGACAGTCCGTCATACGCTCTTTTCTTACGCTGTCCGTCTTAATCATCATCCATATCAAACAGATTACCCAGCTTACTCTTCGTGTCATTATCCATACCATTGAAATCATCTGTTTTCAACTCATCATCAGGCACCTGTGTCTCAGTCGTAGATGACACCATGTTGGGAACATTAGTTGACATACCATTCACTGGTACTTTCATACCGATAACAGTAGAATTCATATATCCTCCGGTTAAAGGCTGTGTCCCCTGCATCAAATTCATGGTACCCATATTCATCTGTTGCATCATGGCTCCCATCACTCCTGCAAAGGTATTATTTGCCACATTCTGTGATGTTTCCTGCACAACCTTTGCAAATTCCTCCGCTGCTTTATGAATTGCTTCGTCCATCCACTGGGTAGCTTCCTTTTCTTTGACACCTTTTTCCTCCTGCACCATAGCAGTAATTAATGCCTGCTTGATGAGCTCTGTCTGATTCATATATCCCGGCTGGCTGGATTTTTCTTCCAGCCATGCAAGGATTTTTCTGTCACTTGCACATTTCGGATTTAGCCGAAAGGATATTGAATTTCCCATAGGTACCTCCTATCCCAGATTATCAGCAAGATAACGATAACCAATTGCATTTGCCTTCACATCCGTTACATACTGGATATTTCTACCCTTTGTTCTACCAAAACGCTTCATCACACATGCACCACCGCCCACATACACAATATTCTCATGGGCAAGGTCTACCTTAATCTCACGAAGCTTTGCTTCCACATCGTCAGCATACTGCTGCAATCCCTTTTCAATAAATGGAATAAAATCAGCATTTACATTGGACTGTTTTCCACGGATAACATCAATAATATCATCCTCCGGAATTTCACAGCGAAGTGTAGGTAAGGCATCCTTTTTAATACGCTCAATGGTGGTAATCAGTCCCAGCTCATAGGTGTAAGCGTCCTTATCCATAGGAATTTTATCTCTGACACTAAGCACATCCAGTGTCCAAGAACCCAAATCCACACATCTGAGTCTGTCCATATCTCCCATACGGTTTGCAATAGCCGCATAACACTGGGCATAAATCTTAACCTTATCCATATAAAAAGAATAATGCACTCCCTCAAAGTTAAAAGAAATGCGTTCCTTATGCCATAGATAATCACGAAACTCCTTACGCTCCGCACCAAACAGGGTAAGTGGCACACCTGCATACAGTTCCACATGCTCTGCCTGTGCCTTACCCTGATACTTAAGCTCCTTGGCAATCCCTGCCAAGGTCAGCAAAAAGTAATTCTCATTCTCGGTCTTAGTTGCCTGCTTTCCAAGTCTGCCCTGACCCACAATATACTTCTTACCCTTATATTCCAAAAGTCCGTGATTGGTCAGTGGCGTATATTCTACAGGCACCACCGAAGTTTCCATAAAAGTATGCTCGCCCTTAATGGAACTCCAGCCGTGATCCAGTGCAATCCTAACAGGTGCCTCAAATGTTTCAGTCATAAATAAATTCTCTCTCATAAAATCCTCTCTTTCTCCCGTTCTTCCGGTCTGCAAATAATTGTTGTTCTGTTCCTTGTTAGTGATACTGGTATACAATCTCTCCATAAATAACCTCCTCCGCAAGCTGTTTAGCCTGCTCTCTTAATTTCCACATTTCCATTGTGGAGTTAGTGTCTTTCGGTTTATGTGATGCCAAATACCTATTCATAATTGAATCCAACATCTCATAAACCTGCTCATTTACTTCCTGTGCCTTACGATGAAGCTGCCCCATACGGATATGGTGGCGGTATCGGTCTATATGATTTTCTTTCATATAAGAAATCCAAATCAGACCATATTTTCCCACATCAGTGATTGTGACGGATAAAGTATTATCCGAACACTCACTAATATTGGGATACAAAATGCCATCCACCGTTCTGTATGTTCCGCCCATAGCTTCAAATATAGATAATTCATTGCTCATCTTAACGACCTCCTATCTTACTTTACCCCGGCTGGTACCAATACCCTTTGTTTTATCAAGTTGCTGTTTTTCATGCCATTCCTTTAAAAGCTGTTCAATCAACGCTGTTTTCTGCTTATGTGTATATCCTTCCGGAAAATACTTCTCCACAGCATCTGCACGCAATTTAATCTGTTCTCTCTGGTTTGGCTTTTCCTGCTCTAATATGAGAAACATTACATCCATATCCAGCTCTCCATACTGACTCATTCGCTTTATACGATTAGCCTGAGATAATGACGGTGTGCATTGCTCCATATCCATAACTTCATAAAGTTCATACTGCTGTTCCTCTGTCAGATAGGAAAGTTCCACCGCAATGGTAAAAGCAATCTTTCCATCATCTACCATATCAAGAAGCTTAGGGATGAGATTGGTAAGACGAATATAACGTGATATTTGCCTTTGACTTTCTCCTGTCTGCATTGCCAATGATTGATTACTTCTTATAATTGCATCTTCGACGCTTTTATCTTGCAACAACATCCATTTTCCATCAGCATCATATCCACCAGCCAATGAATGCGTTTGTAATGTAGGATTTTCTAACTTTTCGCCAACTTGGCAAAAAGTTAAATCAGTCCTCGCCCCCTGCCTCTTCATCGCATCAAGCTTCATCTTATAAGCAAATGCCTTTTCACTTGGTTTCAAATGTTCTCTTTGCAGGTTACTGTCTACCATAGCTATAACTGCCTGATTATCATCAAGTTCTCTGATTACCACAGGCATTACATCAAGACCTGCCCATTTACTGGCAGCCTTTCTTCTATGCCCGGCAATCAGCTCATAGCCGCCTTCTGCTCTCGGTCTTGCCAATGCTGGAACAATGACACCCTCTTTTTCAATACTCTGCATCAGCTCAAAAAGTGCCATATCATTTTCTACCTTAAAGGGATGCCCCTCAAAGTCGTGTAAATCCGCAATGGGAACCATCTTTATATCCGTTTCAGCCATTGCATTGTGGTCTTGTTGCGAACAAGAATACAATTCTTCCTTTTTCTTCATAAATTCAATTACCTCCTAAAAAATACTGTTTGCCAGATAATCTCTGTCAAAACAAAACGAGCCGCTTATTTTCAAAATCACTTGAAAATAAGCGGCTCAAACCTCTTTGTTACCTTATTGAATTGTTAGTTATTATTGATGAAATATGAACGATAGATTTTTGTGTTTCCGAACTACACCTTCACAACCACTTGGACATTTACTCCGTTGGAAATTGCCTTTTTCTTCTCTTTTCGGTCACTTTGTGAAAACAGGACATGTCGCTCAAAGTGCCTAAATTCAAGGAGTTTCAGGTATTTTTCCTTTGGAGCAATGTCACGCACTCTACATGCCCGCTGTGACAAAACTGATCAACAACCGCCACCTTTTTCGCCTCATACCCCTTCTCCTGAAGTATTTTCACATCCCTAGCCAGGGTTGCCGGATCGCAGCTCACGTAGACGATACGCTCCGGTGCCATGTGGACCAGAGTGTCCAGAAGTACCTGATCGCAGCCCTTTCGCGGTGGATCCACGACAACAATGTCTGCATGGGAACCGTCGCCGCCTTTTTTGTATATGTCGGGAACGACTTCCTCGGCCTTGCCGACAAAGAACTCGGCATTTGTGATCCCGTTGATCTCGGCATTGTGTCTTGCGTCATCTATAGCCTGGGGAACAATCTCCACTCCGTATACTTTCTTAGCCTTCTGTGCGAGGAACAATGATATGGTTCCTATTCCGCAGTACATATCCCACACAGTCTCGTCGCCTGACAGGTCCGCATACTCCAAAGCCTTGTTGTACAGGACATTTGTCTGGACAGGATTTACCTGATAGAAGGACAATGGTGATATCTGGTATTTGATGTCACCGATATAGTCTGTGATATACGGCTGCCCCCAGAGGGTTATGCACTTATCGCCGAGTATACGGTTCGTATTCTCCATGTTGACGTTCAGGCAGATGGACGTCATGCCGTCTATCTTAACCAGTTCATCTATCAAAATCTCACTGTGCGGAAGCTTGTTGCCATTTGTCACCAGACACACCATGATCTCCTTGGTGGTAAATCCAACTCTGATAAGGATATGTCTGACCAGACCTCTTCCAGTCTCCTCGTCGTAGGTCGATATGTGATTGTCCTCAATGAAGCTTCTGACAATAGCAACTATTTTGTCATTCACTGGCGCACCGATGGCACAGCTCTCTGTGTCTATGATGTCGTGGCTTCTTCCAGCGTAGAATCCGATGACAACATTGCCATTCTTGTCTCTGCCGACAGGGAATTGGGCCTTATTCCTGTAGTGGAATGGATTGTTCATGCCGTAGGCTGGCTTTTCCATAATGGCCTCCACGTTCTCCATCTTGCCGATCCTCTGCAGACAGTTCTTCACCTTGTTCCACTTGTATTCGAGCTGCTGCTCATAGGAAACCTGCTGCATGGTGCATCCGCCGCATCGTTTCGCCTTGTCGCACACCGGCTCCACGCGGTATGGCGATGGTGTGATGAGCTTCATCAATCTTCCGTAGGCTATGTTCTTCTTCACCTTGACGATCTTTACCTCCGCCAGATCGCCCACCACGGCATCCTTGACAAATACAGTCATGCCCTGAACGTGTCCAATGCCCTCTCCGTCATTGCCCATGTCCTCGATGAGCACCTGGTAATCCTCATTCTTGACGAGCGTGACTTCACCAGTATTTGCCGCATCCGTTCCGGATGTTCTAACAACTGAACTGGCATTATTCACTGCCTCCATGGTATTTTTTCTCTGCATACCATTTACTCGTCTATTGTTCTTAGGTCTCCTATTGTTCCTAATATCTGACATATACTATCTCTCTTCCTATTGCCGTTATTAATTATCCGACGTCTTCCTTATATTAGACTGCAATGCTCTGTTGAAGCCCAGCCAGCCATTGTTGTCCTTTGCCGCATCCAGCTCCTGGATAAATGTCTGGATCTTGGCGTCTGTGTTGTCCGCCATGGACAGTGCCAGAGCCTCGATGAGTGCCGGCTTCTTTGGTGAGCCGTACTCAAGCTCCCCGTGGTGAGCCAGTATGCAGTGCTCCAGCTCATTTGCCGCCTTTGCAGGGAAATTGTCTATGGTATTGATCTTATCGCGTATCATCATCGTTCCCATGACTATGTGTCCCAGAAGCTGACCTGCGTCTGTGTAGTCGTTCTCAGGGAACTTGGAGATCTCGTAGACCTTGCCAATGTCGTGGAGAAGTGCCGCTGTGATCAGCAGATCCCTGTTGAGCACCGGATAATATGTGGTGTAGTAGTCACACATCTTGGCAACTGCCAGTGAGTGCTCCAAGAGGCCTCCTATGTATCCATGGTGTATAGATTTTGCCGCTGAATGATTCTTGAATTCCTTGACAAATGCAGGATCCTCGGCGAAGAATTTCTTCAGAAGCACCTT
>NZ_JBEHVV010000022.1:12329-38980 GCF_040227395.1 Coprococcus sp. RTP21428st1_C9_RTP21428_210409 | reverse complement strand
TCCATGACCTCGTCTGTATGGGTGACCGGATCAATGACTCTTCCATTCTTTATCAATAACATTTGCCTGTTCTCCTCTATATAAATATTTTATTACTGTCTGTATGTGTTCTGCGGATCATACTGTGACGACTGACCGTAATGTGGCGGCTGACCGTAGCCGCTATACTGATTATTCTGCTGTGACTGCCGGCCATACTGGGTCTGCTGGCTGTAGCCATTCTGCTGATCGTACCGCTGTGGCTGACCATAGCCACTTGACGGCTGATTGTACTGTCCTGGCTGTTGAGTATAGCTGCCCGGCTGGTTGTACTGCCCCGGCCGCTGACCGTAACCATTCTGCTGACCATACCGAGGCTGCTGGCCATAGCCACTCTGCTGACCATACCGAGGCTGCCGGCCATAGCCACTCTGCTGATTATTGTACTGATCCGTCTGGCCGTATGCATTTGGCTGGAAGGTGTTCTGCCGCTTGCCATATACATTTGGCTGATTGTACTGCATGTTCTGTCCGTACATATTTGGCTGATTATATCCACACATAGGTATATATCTGAAGTTATACGGATTCACCCATATAGGATTTACCGCTATGATATGATCGTTCTTTGCCGCATGGGATATGAGCAGGAACATCAAAACCACAGACAGGATCAGAACCAGTATGCACAGGATCACGCTGGTGTCATCAATCGACAACACAAAATCATACAGTCCGTGTATTCCCATGGCGCTAAAATACGCTATCAGCATATTGCCTGCGGCACCCTCGCCCTTGTTCGCATTCTCTCTCGCCTTTGAGTAGAAATATCCCATGATAACGCCGCATGAGCAGTGAAGTGGGATTGCTGTCACAGCCCTCAGAATTCCGAGTCCTATTCCACCCTGGAATACATACAGGATATTCTCCAGTGTTGCAAATCCGAGCGACGAGCACACGCCATATATAACGCCGTCATAGCTGTGGTCAAAGTTCTTATTTTTCCATGTAAGTATTAACATTCCAAGGAATTTGCCCAGTTCCTCGATCATCGCCACTATAAAGAAGCAGTTGACCAGCTCATAAACCGCCGTTCCGGATTCCAATCCCATGTAGTATAACAATACGCCCCCAACCAGCTCCACGACTACTGCCGGTATCGTGCTGACAGCTCCCAGAACCGCAAGCCATACTAGCAGGCTCATTGGATCCCTGCTATTCTTATTTCTTCTGACTACAAATAACAGCAGTAACACCGAAGGTAATACTGCAAGTCTCAATGCAAATGCACTCATCCTTTACTCTCCCTGATATTTTCTTCCGTATAAATATATATACATATTAAAGATACCATTTTTAGCGTGAATCCACAATAAGCAGAGGCCTTTACCGACATTTTATTTCATTAATTAACTTTAATTTAGCCTAAATACAACTCAAGGCAGGTCATTCCATTTCAGAAGACCTGCCTTGAACCAATTTTCAAATGTATTCAGTTACGACTTACTGTGTGACATCAATATCTCCGCTACTAGTCTCGATATTGCACTTTCCATCTGCTCCCTCAACCGAGTCCGGTACATTTACATCACCGCTGGATGTCTTTGTATTGTATTCATACTTCATTTCTGAGCCAATGCCGATCGATACATCTCCACTGGTTGTCACGACATTGATCTCAGAAGCATCACAGTCTCTAATCATTACGTCACCACTTGACGCACGACCGTTTATACGTTTTGCCTTTATACTGCCAGATGTGATATTGCCACTGGAGGTCTTCAGATCAATATTATCCATCACCACATCACCAAGACTGACGTCACCACTGTTTGCTGATATTCTTGTATCCTTTGACGATACACTGTCAAGCTTAATGTCACCACTGCTGGTCGCCACCGTCAGAGCATCTGCATTTGCACCATTTACGATCAAATCGCCGCTGGCGGCCTCTATATCGATATTACCTATTGCCAGATAATATTCCATATCCACGTCACCACTGCTGGTCACAATCTTCAGATCATCGTACTCCGTACCAGCCAGATACACCGTCACGGATGGCCATGCTCCAGAGTACACACCAATGGAAATGTTAAATGCTGCGTTCCTGCTGTCGTCTGCGGTTATCCTGAGCACACCATCTGATATATCTACATGATGCGTCAGATTCTCACTGTCATAATACTCCACATAACTTGTATCTCCACTCGCCTTCTTCACGGCAACATCCACATCTGATGCGCTTTTTACATCAATTGCAGTGAATTTATCTTTTATATCAACAGTCTTCTTTACGTAGTTCACCGGCTCCGATGTCATGTGGGCCAGATTAACTGTCACATTCGGCCATCTGAATCCATTTACAGCAAGTGCTGAGATCACAGTGATAATGCCTGCCACGATCATGACCGATGCAACAATAACAGCTTTCTTTGTTCTACTCATGACTATTTCTCCTTTACAAACATTCTCTTTATTCCATTCACACTGGCCTTGCAGACCTTAAATATACCAACCGTAACAGGCTTAACCGATACAACAAACAATATCGCTATACCAACTCCTATGAGTGCTGCTCCGAGCATGAGAACTGCTGTGTAAGGGCTGTGGGCCACGAACAGAGGTATGGTACATATCAATCCGCCGATTCCCGCCACCACAAAGCTGAGCACCACAGCATAGAATGATATAAGAAGTGCAAATGCAACTATCCACAGTGTGAGCAACAATACCGCCGCTGTAATGAGAAGTGGTATCCACACCGGAGAACCAAGTACTATGAGTACGACCTCCCATGCCTTGAGCTCGTGCTTTGGCTTGATCTTCTCCTTCACAAGCTTTGTAAGCGGCATATCTTCAAGTATCTGCTCCACTGCTGCATCAGGTGACCCCATATCTGCCACAGCCTCCTCCTCGGAAAGGCCGTCCTCCACGCGGTCATCTATCATCTCGCTATAGTAATCCATAAACCTGTTCACATCATCAGCCGGCATCGCACTAATCCTGCTTCTTATCCACTCAAGATATTCCTGTTTGTTCATCTCTGACTTCCTCCTTCACAATAAATCTGTATATGGATTCCAGTTCCTTCCACTCTTCCTTGAACTCTTCTATCCTGGCTCTTCCGGCATCCGTAATATGATAATACTTTCTGAGTCTTCCGTTGTGCTCCACGGAATGAACCGTGAGCAGCGCTCCCGCCTCAAGTCTTCTGAGGATAGGATAGAGTGTGGACTCTGATATCGTCACATACGGCTTCATGTCTTTGATGATCTGATATCCATAGGAATCCTCGTCCTTGATGGCCGCAAGCACACACACGTCGAGCATCCCTCTCTTCAATTGTATATCCATCGCTATACCTCCTTACGCAGTATACTATACGTCACATAGTATTATATGTCAAGTAGTATTTTCAGCACTCTACAAAAAGGAACAACAATGGGGTCAGGCACCTTTTACATAGATTTTACATTAATGTATTATGAAACATAACAAACAGGGCGGGACATCTCACCAATAGGATGTCCCGCCCTGCTTACAAATTATATTCTGCTATATCTTAATCTGACACATGATATGTTTTCCATTATAGTATGTCGATGACATACTCCTTGCTGAACGAATGGCCAGCCTCAAGACTGTTTGAATACTCACGGTCCGCCAGATCTCCGTCATATCCCTCGCGGTCACACCTGCCAAACCAAGGCTCTATGCAGACAAATGGCGCATGTTTCTTTGCAGGAGACCATATGCCTATCTGCGGCACATCAAATCTCAACTGCAAAACCGGCGCATCAGATGAGTTCCTTAATGTAATCGTATTTATACCCTTACCATCCATGATCAGGGCATCCTCATCAAACATCTCATCACGTAGCCTTAAGACTCCATCTGTCAGTCTGTGCGTAACTGTTCTATCTCCAAGAACTCCATTTGCTGTCAAAAGACCACATTCAATCTCGTTCTTACCTGTGTGCATATCCAGAGAATAACCGCCGATGCCTCCCTCACATGCAAATGCAGGATGGGCACCTATAGAAAAATGAATCGTGTCAGTTCCCTCATTCACAACGGTCCACATAACATGTACAGATGAACCTTCAAGTCTGTATCCTATACAAAGACTAAAATCAAACGGATAGCTCTTCTGCCATGTATCATTCTTCTCAAGCACAAACAGCAGTGTATCACCAGTCTGGCCAGCCACTACAAACTCGCTGTCCCTTGCAAATCCGTGCTGAGGTATATTCTCATAAACCACCCCGTTATGTCTGTAACGCTGTCCTTCGAGCTTTCCCACAAATGGAAACAGCACAGGAGAAACTCTTCCCCAATATTCAGCATCACCGCACCACATGTATTCTCTGTCTGTCTCGATACTCTTCAGGCTCACAAGCTCTGCACCGTGAGTATTCACCTTTATAGCGATCTTATCATTTTTTAATTCAACAATACCCATCATGTCCTCCTATACTCCAGCCAGTCTGGCTGATCATAATTTGCAAATAATATTATACACTTTTATAACATTATAACACAGGTACAAAAAAATACGGTCGCTTAATGAACTAATAAGCAACCGTATTTTATATAATTAAGCAATAGTCGCTGTCGGGGTTCCAAGTATCACATGAAGCCCCTTCTCCTTTGCCTTGCTGATGACATGATCGAAGAACGAAAAGTCATACTGCCCCTCCGTCTTCTCCATGATATGCCATGCAAACTCCGCTATACGGATGACATTGCATCCAAGCTCTACGATATTGTCCATATCCTCATCGATCATGGATATGTCCCACTGCTCTGGATAATAATCCACACCTCGTTATCCAAGCGCGATCATTCTGTTGATGCAGCGGGAAGCTCCCTCCATCACCTCATCAGAAAGGACTATCTCTTCGCCACCTGTGCCCTTTAATACATTCAATATGTCAACCAGGGTAGTAAGCTTCATATTATGGCACATCAGCTTTGAAGAAATTGGATAGAACATTTTGTCAGGGCACTCATACTGAAGATGCTCCACAATACTGTGCTCTGTACCGATGATAAATTCTTTTTTCTCTGACTTTCTGGCATATGCCATAATTCCTGTGGTTGAACCTACATAATCAGCCTCTGCAACTACATCCGGCCTGCACTCAGGATGGACAAGAAGTTCCGCATGTGGATGTAACTCTTTTGCCTTCAAAGCATCATCTAGGGTAACCGCAAGATGTCTAGGACATCCGCCGTTAAAAAATGCAAATTCCTTTTCCGGCATCTGCTTTTGAACATAGTTTCCAAGATTCGGATCTGGAACAAAAAGAATCTTGTCGTTATCAAGCTTGCTGCAGATCTGCACTGCTGATGAGGATGTCACACATACATCACAGGCAGTTTTCAATTCAGATGTCGTATTTATATAGGCGACAACCGCATATCCCGGATACTTCTTCTTCATCTCATCCAGCGTTTCAAGGTTCATCTGCTCAGCCATCGGACATCCGGCTTCAGGATTAGGCAGGTACACATTCTTATCAGGGGACAATATCTTACATGTCTCCGCCATAAAACGCACACCACACATTATTATATTTTTGCGGGAATCCTTGCTCGCCTCTACGCTAAGTCCATATGAATCTCCCATATAATCTGCAACTTCAAGAATCTCATGTCCCTGATAAGCATGTGCCAGTATGCAGAAATCTTTCTCTTTCTTCAGTCTGATTATCTCTTCCTGTATCTCTTTTATCGTCATTTTATTCTCTCCAAATCATTTTGTATTATTTCTCCCACTCCTGCCACGGAACAAGGAAGCCTGTCTCATCGAGCTTCTGCTCTATGTTGTCCAGGATCTCTTCACTTGGAGCCTCTATCAGATGGTAATGATATCCGTTCGTAGCATTTCCAAGCAGGGACGACTGGCTGTTTTCCAATTTTTTCATAAATTTTGCCACGTCGTATCTGGAAGCAATATTCATCTTTGCAGTAACACGATTGTACACTGTATGACTTATACTTACATTCTTTACAACACCGCCATAATCAACTATGATCGTGAGTTCTTCCTCAGTCCTGTCATAACCATGTTTTACTTTAAACTCTCTCTGACATTTTGATTCATTCTTGTATATATAACCCCTGTTAGTTGCAATTATGCCATCATCAGCCGCCCTGATCACTGCAATGTCCTGCACTATTATCTGTCTACTGACATCGAATTCTGACGCAAGCTTATTTGCCGGAACAGGGACATCTGAATTCTTCACAATGTCAAGTATCCTTTCCCTTCTCTCTTTTGCCCTCACTTTATCCCTCCGCATGAAGATTTTTCATCGATATATCCATTATAGGTGAGCTATGTGTAAGCGCACCGCTTGATATATAATCCACTCCCAATGATATCAGTCTCTCTATGTTCTCTTTTGTAACATTGCCTGAACATTCTGTCTCCGCACGTCCATCGATCAAATCAATCGCAGCCCTCATCTGATCCGTTGTCATATTGTCAAGCATAATGATATCGGCTCCCGCTTCAACAGCCTCTTTTACCTGATCCAGTGTCTCAACTTCAACCTCTATCTTGCGGACAAATGGTGCATACTCCTTTGCCATTCTCACTGCATTGGTTATACTTCCCGCAGCGCCTATATGATTATCCTTAAGTAATACTCCATCCGACAAATTGTATCTGTGATTGCTGCCTCCGCCGACTCTGACTGCATACTTCTCAAATATACGGCAATTAGGCGTGGTCTTTCTGGTATCCAGCAGAGTAGTCTTGCTTCCTTTAAGAAGTTCTGCAACCTCATGGGTATACGTAGCTATGCCACTCATACGCTGCAGATAATTAAGCGCAACCCTCTCTCCAGAGAGAAGAACCCTGATATCACCAGTCACAATTCCCATAAGCTGTCCAGCCTTCACCTCATCGCCATCTTTGCAGAAGAACTCAGCCTCAGTGCTGTCATCTAAGAGGGTAAATACTCTTGCATATACATCAAGTCCTGCAATGATTCCATCCTGCTTGCATATCAGGTCTACTTTTCCTTTCTGTGCCTTTGGCATCACCGCATTTGTGGATACATCCTCACTTGTGATATCCTCCTGTAAAGCCATCATTATAAGCTTGTCCGCATTCAATTTCATTGTTATCTGATTCATTCTCAGCCTCTTCTTTCCGTTTCTGTCAAAACTATATTCTTATATTCTCTAAACAAACCATCTATATCTTCATATTCAGACAGATCTATATTCTCTTCTCCGCAGCCTCTGTGCTCTCTGCTGAACATGATATCATCTGCCGCCCTCTGTGCAAATACAAGCGACTCAAGTAACGAATTGCTTGCCAGTCTGTTTCTGCCATGCACTCCATTACATCCGGCTTCTCCTACCGCATACAATCCTTCCATGGATGTCCTTCCGGCAAGATCTGCCTTCACTCCGCCCATGTGGTAATGCTGAGCCGGCACAACCGGTATCGGTTCAACAAGCACATCATATCCTTCATCCTTGCACTGCTTGTATATATGTGGAAAATGCTGCAAGATCACATCTCTTCCAAGCGGTCTCAGATCTTCCCACACATGCTCCGTTCCATCTATCTCCATCTGTTTCCATATTGCATGGCTGACTACATCACGAGGCTGCAGTTCATCTGTAAACCTTTCGCCCGCCTTGTTAAGAAGCCATGCGCCTTCGCCTCTCACAGATTCAGATATCAAAAATCTTCTTCCCTTATTCCGGCTAAACAGTGTCGTCGGGTGGATCTGTACATAATTCAGATTCTCTACCTCTACACCATGTTTTAAGGCAATTGCTATGGCATCACCTGTTATATGGGCAAAATTTGTTGAGTTCTTATATATGCCTCCGATCCCACCACACGCCAATACAACGTTGTTGGATCTAAGTATGCTTATGTTCTTCGCCTCATCAGCTATAACCACGCCACCACAGGCATTGTCATTGCAGATGATGTCGAGCATAGTCGTATACTCATATATCTCGATATTGGATTTCTTCTTTGCACACTCCAGCAAAGTGGATGTAATCTCTTTGCCGGTAATGTCCTCGTGGAACAATATTCTTGGCTGGCTGTGAGCTCCCTCCTTGGTGAAGGCAAGCTTTCCGCTCTCATCTCTCTCAAATCTAACTCCAAGCCTTATCAATTCTCTGATAACAAGATTCGATGATCTGATCATCAGATCGACTGTCTTTTTATTGTTCTCATAATGACCGGCTCTCATGGTGTCTTCAAAATAATCTTCGTAGTCTTCCTCACCCCGCAACATACATATGCCACCCTGGGCCAAAAAAGAATCGGACTCATCAGCCCGCCTTTTTGTGATAATACAGACCTTTTTTGTCTCTGGAAAATTCAACGCACAGAACAAGCCTGCAGCGCCAGTTCCAACAATAATAACATCATATACAGTGTTCATCATTTCTCCTCTTCAAGTAGTCATCATATTATTCTTTATAACCTGACTTGCATATAAACATAACATATGTAAACACATATGTAAAGATATATGTAATGTTATGTGTAAACTTTTGATGTAAACTTTTGAATTAGAGTTTTCTGTATACCGTCTCTACTTTAAGACTTTCTTTATCTGTTTCTCTGTGGCAATCGGGTAGATATCATCCATATGCTTCACTATCCTCTCCCACGATTCCTCAGGGCTCTCACCATATGCGGACGTCACGTAGTCATATCCCCACAGCTTCTCCGGCATGGAATACACAGCCACATTCCATCCGTATTCCGCGCCCTTCTTGTTCAACCGTTTTCTGAAGTCACATGCGCACAGGTATGTCTGCATCTGGAGCTGTGTCATCGTACCCTCAAAGCCTTTCTCTCCGCCCTTGCCAAATCCGGCAAGCTTCTTTATATCGAATGAAAAAAGTTCTGTATTGTACATACTATCCAGCTTTTCTGCTGCAAATTCCGCATCGCTCTCCTCGTCTATCCGGTCATCCATGAACAGATCCATGATTTTCTTCTGTCTGAATGATGCAAGCTCATCATCCCATCTGGCATCGAAATCATATCCAGCTCTTCTATAATTTGCAAAATACGGGAACCATTTCTTTGAGATAAATCCCGCCTTATTGTGGAAAAATTTGCCGTATGCAATATCGCCTCTTCTGGCTATGATCTCGCGCCACACCCAAGGATCCCTCTGCGCATCCTCACTCCACCAGTATTTCTCCGTGGTTCGCTCCTCCACTGAAAATCCAGGTATCTCATTGCGGAAAAGAGGCAGAAATCCCACTTCCTCTATATATCCGATAAGTTCGTCCACCGTGTGCAGGCACTCCGGATCATCCTCTGAAACGCCATACATAATCCATGTTCCGTCTTTTGATTCCATAAACTCTCCTAAATTATTCGCCCCTCAAGGTGATCCATCTCATGGAGCACTATCTGGGCTATATATCCGTTGAACTTCATACGCTTTTTTGCAAATGATGCATCCTGAAACTCTACTTCTATGTCTCTATACCTTGTCACCTTTCTCGTGCCGTCCAGAGACAGACATCCCTCCTCTGTCTCGTAATCCCCCGACTTTGACAGAAGAACCGGATTCAGCATGACAACATTGGCAAATCCCATACTGACGATGATTATCCTCTTCTTATATCCGATCATGTTGCCCGCCATGCCGACGCACCTCGCCTGATTTGCCGCTAATGTGTCCTGCATATCTGCTATGATCCCCGCATCCATAGTCGTCATCGGAGATGACTTCTGGCTGAGAAACATCTGATCTCTTACTATCTGTTTTACCATGGTCTATTACCTTTCCTTATCTACTCACCATTCTTCACGTACAGGAATATTTTTGACTTGAGAAGCCTCTTCGGTGTTGCCGAGATCTCGCATATCTCCTCATATATACGGTTGCACACGATAAAATACGCTGCCATCGCCGTCAGCACATTCTTCTGATTTGCCCGCTGGAAATTATACATTCCAGTCTTCTCGTTCCTGTCACTTCTGGCATGTTTCACCAGATTATAGTCATTCCACCAATCTGCGATCCGGTCACCCACAAACGCACTGAACGGCTTCAGCTCGATATCTTCAAAAGTATCTATCATCCTCACCGCATCCAGACGGATATCCGGGAATTTTCTAAGCACAGGAGTAAGCCTGTCATGTATGCTGTACTTTTTCCTGTAATCATCCTCCTCGACTATCTTGCAATATATCTCTATCAGAGAGTCTATATTGCTGCAGATATTCAGGAACATATTTATGTATCTGCTTGAAAATGTCGAGAAGTTGCTCTTGTGGATATCCACATACTCAGAACTGATCCGGACATCCTTCTCAATGATCTGGTATTGCTTCCAGAAAATATTCAGGAACTCCTTCTCAGTTATGACAACTCTGGTCTTCTTCACCAGAACATTTACCCACAAATGTCCCTGACCTGTCCTATCAGGTCTCACATCCTGACTCGTCCATACATCCTCAAGGGCCGCGCCAGAAACCGAATACACCATATCACAAACCTTTGTCTCGGTATAATTGGCAAATGTTCTTCCATCATCCCGCGTCCGTTCACTCTTGCCGTACTTCCACGAAGCATACAATACCCCGCCGACCCTGAGCGCCTTCATAGCCTTCTCAAGGATCTTGTGCATATCGCTCTTGGCAACATGGAGCAGCGAAGCACATGCCCACACAGCGTCAAATTCATTCTCATAGTTCATGTCCTCAATGCGCATATGCACAGCCGCTTTTCCCGTCAGCTCCTGAGTTTTCCTGCACATAGCCTCAGACGCATCCAGAGATACAACCTTGTATCCCTTGTCCAGAAAATATTTGCTGTCACGACCACTGCCGCAGCCAAGATCAAGAATCCTGCTGCCCGGCTTGAGATGTTCCTCAAAGCGCTTGTATATGTCCGACATGTCTGCATTTCTGGTTATCTCGGAATATCTGTCAGCATGTGTGTTGTAGTATTCTATTGTTCTGTTTGTATTTTTATCATCCATTAAAATCTGACCTCTTCCGGTTCATGTGTAAATGATGAAAATGTAGCTACCGCATTCTTTAAAAATTCAACTACTTTCTCCATAACAATACCTTCCTTTCGTAAATCCGGGTGGTGAGAGTGCGATTCTCTCATCCCCCATTCATGTTCATCTATAGTTCCTTGACTTTCCGGAGCAGTTTCTCAAATGACTCCGCAAATCTCTGGTCATCCTCATCGGTTCTCTTCCTTGGACCCTTCATGTGATTCCTGCTTGACGCCCTCCGCGCCTTCTTGTTCAGGTGTCTCTCCATAAGCATCTGATCGATATTCTCATTTGTATACCACTTTCCCGATTGGTGTATCGCAAATGCACCTTTTCCCAGCGCCATTGCAGCCACGCCATAATCCTGAGTAACAACTATATCACCTCTATGGCAAATGCTTATCAGCTTGTAATCCACCGCATCCGCTCCAGCACCGACAACGATAACCTCGCTGTAATCAGATGTGAGGACATGGTTCGTATCGCATAAAAGCGTTACCGGGATGTTGTATTTTGTTGCTATGTCTTCTGCTATGCCTACTACGGGGCAGGCGTCGGCGTCTATGTATATGTGCATGGGGAAGTCCTCCTACAACAGGTCTCAATCGTTATCTTTTTCACTTTTTATCACGTCAATATAACCACCAGTTATAACTCCTGCCGGTAACGCCACTACTGCTATACCGACTATAGATGATACCATACTTACCAGCTTTCCAAATACAGTAACCGGGTATATATCACCGTAGCCTACAGTAGTAAGTGCAGTGGTCGACCAATATAATGCATCAAACAGCGAATTAAAACTTTCTGGCTCGACCTGAAACATAATAAGTCCTGATACTATTATGTACCCAAATGCCAAATAACACACAGCCATCAAAATGCTCTTTTCTTTCTTCAGGACTTCAACTATTATTCTAATACTTTTGGAATATCTCACAAACCTCAATATACGGAAGGTTCGTATCAACCTAAATAATTTGAATAGTCTAAACCCAGAGTTCAGAATAGTTACAGATGGCAAAATAGATAACAAATCAATAATCGCCATAGGTGAAAACGGATAAATAACAAAGGCTCGATACTTATACTTCGAAAGTTTAAAGTCTGCTGTAAACCATCTCAAAAGATAATCAATAACAAATATAGTAACTGTAACCTTATCAATTATGTTCAAATAATTATTCTGTTCTTTAAAACACAGAGGGATGATACTTGCACATATCACAATCATCATAAACATATCGTATAGTGCGCTTAACTTGTCATCATCATTTGCAATCTCTATTATCTCATAAATTCGCTTTCTCATTAAAATCTTACCTTTCCAGGCTTCAACATATCAGTATCATTCTTCATTACATTTTTAGTTATTTTCTTACATCGTCTTATACCAACTTATCTATACGAAATAACTAATGCTATAATTGCTAATATAAAACTCAATAAAGCAATTATGCTTGACGTATAAGCATATATATCTGTACTATCAGTCTCTTCTTCAAATTTTCTACCAGCAAAAATTGTACTTCCTCCTATTACAAGCAAGACTATTCCCATAAATACAAATATTATCGTACGGAATAGTCCTATATTATTTATATTTACAGAACTGGCTATAATCACCAGTATACCTGCAAGCCAAATTATCCATCCAAGTAAGCTAATTACAATAGAGACAATACAACCAAGTAATTCTATATATATTTTCCCCTGTGTTATTATTTTTTTATTACTCAAGAATGGCAGAAAAACTATTCTTAACGCGGTTCTTACTTGTCTAGACTTTTCTTTTTCGTCTGTATCTTTAATGATATTATATGAATTTGCTTTACTTTCTTCATCATATTTTTTCAAAGCCAAATATAGTGCTTCAGCGTAAAGTTCAATGTCTTTTTCCCTATCCTTCTTGACATCACTTTGCTTGTTGCCATACTTTCTATTTTTTCTTTTGCCCATCGCTTCCCCTATATAAATTTATTTACATTTAAGATCAATTACTTCTCCTTGTTATGCAGCAATATTATTCATTAACGCTTTATTATAACTTGTGAAATCTATTGTTTTATTCCCCAACGATTCCACTATATATCCATATCTACTAATAGTAGAAATTACTATAGGTTACTTAACTCTCAATGAAGTGTTACAGGGAAATATCTACAACAGTAGGAATTACTATAGGTTACTTAACTTCTCTATCAAGATGGGTGGAGACATTATCTACAACAGTAGAAATTACTATAGGTTACTTAACGTTAAAACCTGCATTAAGCACAGTCTATCTACAACAGTAGAAATTACTATAGGTTACTTAACCTCCTTGATGTAGTCAATTACATTTGTATCTACAACAGTAGAAATTACTATAGGTTACTTAACTACCATTGGTAGGACGCTCATATAAAAATCTACAACAGTAGAAATTACTATAGGTTACTTAACTATGGCTCTGCGAACAAAGTTGTTATAATCTACAACAGTAGAAATTACTATAGGTTACTTAACTGCAAAGAGCGCCACCAGAAGGAGAAAATCTACAACAGTAGAAATTACTATAGGTTACTTAACAAGTCGGACATATAGTAGTAAGTTCGTATCTACAACAGTAGAAATTACTATAGGTTACTTAACGCTGTGAATATGCTCTCTTTGTGTATATCTACAACAGTAGAAATTACTATAGGTTACTTAACGTCTGTGCCCTCTGTGGCTTTGATTATGATCTACAACAGTAGAAATTACTATAGGTTACTTAACAAGAATATTGTGATTTAGAAAGATGCTATCTACAACAGTAGAAATTACTATAGGTTACTTAACCATTTTTACAATGGATGCATAGGTGCTCATCTACAACAGTAGAAATTACTATAGGTTACTTAACTCTCAGGGAGTCAACAAGGCAGTTCGGATCTACAACAGTAGAAATTACTATAGGTTACTTAACTACCGATACGCACTACCAACGACTTTGATCTACAACAGTAGAAATTACTATAGGTTACTTAACGCTTCCTGATAAGTACCAATACATGGAGAATCTACAACAGTAGAAATTACTATAGGTTACTTAACGGGCATATCTGTAAGACGTATAAACCATCTACAACAGTAGAAATTACTATAGGTTACTTAACAAGCAGGTGTTGAATACTCTTCAGATTATCTACAACAGTAGAAATTACTATAGGTTACTTAACTTGCCTTGGTCAACACGGTATTGCCATCATCTACAACAGTAGAAATTACTATAGGTTACTTAACAATCTTGTTCTAAGTGTAACAGCATTATCTACAACAGTAGAAATTACTATAGGTTACTTAACTACCGCTTATGTATATCTTCATTGATTTATCTACAACAGTAGAAATTACTATAGGTTACTTAACCGCGCACCCCGCGTATATGGTATACTGTATCTACAACAGTAGAAATTACTATAGGTTACTTAACCAGCTAATTATAACGTGTGTAAGACTAATCTACAACAGTAGAAATTACTATAGGTTACTTAACCAAGCTGATCTGGGAGAATGACATTGATCTACAACAGTAGAAATTACTATAGGTTACTTAACAATCTGCCCTCCTTAATACAGTATAAATCTACAACAGTAGAAATTACTATAGGTTACTTAACAGCCGACATGGATATAATACTTGCTAAATCTACAACAGTAGAAATTACTATAGGTTACTTAACTTTGTTTGGGTCAACGTCACAATTAAATCTACAACAGTAGAAATTACTATAGGTTACTTAACCTCCATGTATGGTTATTGGAGGGTAAAATCTACAACAGTAGAAATTACTATAGGTTACTTAACGAGTAGCTCCATATGACTTTCAATACAGATCTACAACAGTAGAAATTACTATAGGTTACTTAACATGGATAGGAGATTAGAACAGGATGAATCTACAACAGTAGAAATTACTATAGGTTACTTAACTAGCGGTGGTGCTCCAGCTCTGTCTTATCTACAACAGTAGAAATTACTATAGGTTACTTAACATCATGCTTTTAAGGGTACTAATAGATATCTACAACAGTAGAAATTACTATAGGTTACTTAACAGCGCGGCAACACGAAAGGCTATTTAATCTACAACAGTAGAAATTACTATAGGTTACTTAACCCCATTTTTGTGTTTTTACACAATTTTCTGTCTTGCAACCATCATATTTGATTATTTTTTTATTTATTTTACCCATATATATTAAGTAACCTATTTATTATTGATTATAAAGACCAAGGTTTGCATTATTGAATAACAATAAAATCCTTTTCGTCATTTTTAGCATACCCAAATCTTAACACCTCACAATTTGAGGACATTTTAAATATCATAACACTATCCTCCTGAGTAAAACTTTTTTCAAACTTATTGCTTATATCTGTAACTATATTCTCTATTATTCTCTGACTATTGTCAATTTCAAATACCGAATACTGCAATCTATGTCCAAATCGTGATAAATACTTTGAAAACTTTGTCCTAAGTTTATCATCTGATATATCATAACTAACTATAACCATATTCGCTCCCATCTAATGTAACTCGAAACTAGGAAACTGTTCTACACTTTTCATTTTCATAAAAAATCTATAATATTTTTGTATATATAAGAATATATCGTCCTTGTAATCGAGTATCGCTGCCATAATAAACTGTATATATGTAGCATTATATTTCATCTGCAAATACCATCTACTGCCATATAAATCGAAATCTTCTTTTTTGCACTGTCCTAAATTAATTGCTTTTCGTATTGCATAATCCACTATAGGCCTCATCGGCTCCATCAGATCACACACAAGAGATTTCCTCATATAAAAGCATTTATGGAATACCCCATAATAAGTGTCAAATCCATACACTTGCAACATCGCATCAACGATATTGAATAACATAGTATATGCTATATCCAGTGTAACATTTATGTAATCATTCTTTATTCGGGGTTTTCTACCATTCCAATTAACATTATCAAACATTCTTGGGAAATACACTTTTGCTGCATTCCCTTCTATCCCCATCACTGTCAAATAATCCATATTTTCGCACAAAGAGTCCGACAAACTATCCAATAAAGCAATTCCTTCTTTAATATATTGATTCTTTACTCTTATTTTTCTCAACGTCTCTGATTGATTAATTATTTTGTTTTTCTCAATTCTTATACCTATCTCAGTACCTTCATAAGTATATTGATGCTTTCTTAATAAGGTATTTCCCTCCATTCTTGCACCTATAACCTCATACACCTTAAATGTCATACTCATTAAGCAAATCGAAAAGCCAAACTTCTTACTCCGTTGTATAAGCCCACTTGTTATTGATATATTTCCTACTATACACAACATAAACAATCTATAACATGTTGATTGATATTTAGTCTTCCCTGCTTTGTCCTTTACTACAATATTGTCATTAGAAAACGTAAGTTTATCGCCTTCCTTGGGAAACATAAAAATAATTTGTTTCTTGCTGAAATCATTAGCACTTAACATACTTAGTCACCTCTACTTGCCGACCTGTCACAAGCATCTTCATATATACAATTAGAGCATTTCTGAGCATTGTCTTGAACAAATCCATTCATATCAAAAGTTCTCATAGTACATATCAAATTTTCAAATTTCTGCTTCATATCTAAATCATTCTCTGGCAAAGCAATATTATAATTCTTATTATCATCTATGCTGTGAATTTTTAAAAAATCCACAGTATACCCCATCTCCACCATTGAATAGTACTGCCCATATAATTGAAATACATATCCGTCATAAATCTTATTCACATGCTTTTTTCTCTCTATCAGCATTCTTTTTCTTGAATCATATACATCAATTTTACCAATTATACGATATTTCTCCGAATATACATCTATGCCTGTTAGTATTTCTTTTCTTGTTGAATAATTACCATGATCAACAGTTTCATGAGCCTTAGTGCCATTCAGTTGTGATTTCGACTGATACGTCAGTATATCTGAATAACCATAAAGCCCATGAAAGTATATTGACACCGGACAAAATATAAAATCATTTAGAGTTGATATTAATATGATATCATCCATTCTTAAAACCTTCTATTTTGTATAAAATCGAACCAGTTATAATTATTTAGACTTAACAATTTTCTGTTGAATTTCTCTCCTTCTTTCCAGTTATTCTTTATGGCTATGACATTGTACAGACCTTTTAATGCAATGCAATATGCACCATTAGCATCTGCATCCTTTGGTAACTCTGTTTCTTCATTGAAAATATAATTTTCCGAATCATAAAACCGTCCATTTTCATCCATAACTGGCGATACTATTCTGTCGTATTCAGCTTCTGTCCTATCGTATCTCTCTGACTTACTGTTACGAAGTTGAACAGTCAACCTTATTATTTCTATCAATTCATTGATCAGCTTCTTCTGTACACTCGATTCTAATTCAAGAATATCTTCAATTAAATTATGTCCATCATCGTATTTCATATGTGAACTGTCAAACAAGTCTTTAATTCTACTTTCCACATTCCAAACATCATCCTTCCACCCGTAAGATGTATGTTCCTTTTTTATACGCTCGCCTCGTAAATATATAACCCACTTCGTTTTTGCCAGAGTGGTATTATGTGTTTTAAAGTTGTCATAATCAAATGATATTGAAAACAATCTCTTCTCTGTATCATATCGTATACTGTCTAATGATCTAACAAAATCCAATTTTGTTTCAAAATTAGAATATTCTCTAAAATTGAATACATTTACAAAGCCTGTTAACGGATCAATCTTAGATGTATACGCAGCAGGTACATAGAATATGATTCCACACTGGCTACCAAGTTTCTCTAAAGAATCTGGAATATACGTAAGCTGATACCCTCTTAGTACACCTCCTGGTTCATCGGCTTTTCGACTTTTATCTACCAAGTATGCCAGTTTAGATATCAACATATTCTCAAATTTCTGGTATACCTGACGTTCAACCCTAAACCTACCTCGTTTAAATCCATAATTTAGATCTTCCATAACAATGATTGCATTATATTTCAACACCATCTTCGATATTTCATGAATTACCTGTGACAAGTATCCCTCTTTTATTTCTTTTATCTTTCCAATTTCTTTCCAATTTTTTCTCGCATCTGTCCGGGCACTTTCTTTGTTGACCAGTTTGTCTTTATAATTATATCTTCTAACTATATTTGTTACAGTTTCATAGCTTTCTATCATATTGAAAGACTTCTGCTCAACAATCTTTCCCTTTTTATTAATTACTGACACATAAAGGAGATTTCTTTCTCCTCTATCAATTCCAATCACATGAAGCTCATCATTTTCCGCTATATACTTGAGTACCTTTTCATTTATATTAATTCTTCCATCTGCTTTGAAATTGATAGTTATAGGCAAATGTATAAAAAACTTATCTACTGTATACCTGCGATCCTTGACTATATCCATAGTAGCTTCATAATGAGATACTTTGTCCTTATATTGAACAGCTTTGTCTGAAAGAATTCCGATACCACCATTTCTCCAATAATCAACAAGTTCCATATAGCAATCATCTGGTACTGATTCAATAATAACTCTTTTTTCTTTACTGTTTTCAGTGTTATCCTCAACCTTATATGTTTTATTGACTAAAATCGTACCCTTTTTATGTTCTACTTTTTTCTTGACACTTGATTTTCTATAAAATAATTCTGCCTCTCCGTTCAATTTTATAACTATGTTTTTAAGATTGTCTTCGCTAAATATATTTTTGAGGTACTTCGTATGAAGATTATCCATTCCTTTACTATTCGGTGCAAAGTCTTTATTATAGATTTGAAACAGATATATTTGACCATCACGATCAAGTTGTTCTACATCTTCTGAACTTATATATGTCCAGTCAATCTTATATCCCTGACACTCCACTTCTCTATAGAATTCTGATATATCATTGTACGATTCTGTATCAGCAAATTTAAAATTATACGCCTTATAATTTGGATAACAGCTTATACATTCTTTATAATAATCAATTAGCTTCCAGCAGAATTCTACATCAAAATTTACCGATGATTTCAAGTGTTTACCCAACTCATATCCCCGCAATATTTCATCAGGTATTCCATGTGATTCATTCCACAATCTAGACTTAATAAACACATGTGGTAAAGTCTTACTTGCCCCAGGGAGCAAATAATAATTCATTTTCTTATAATCTGTTTCAGAATTGCAAACATCGTGTCCTGATATAACAGTCTTAGCTGGTTTATTTCTTGGGTTAAATATTGCCAAATATATTTTTTCATCACGAATCAATATAATAGCATTGTTATCAAATTCCTTTGATTTCGACCATCCATCGGCAAGAGTCGGTGATCCGAAGTTCAATTTTATCTTTTCCTGACTATAAGGCTTCTGTGTAACATAGTTACGCACTTTGTTATATAAATTCACAATTTCCGACATATCCTCATTAAGTTCATCAAGTTCTGAATAAAACTCCATATCCTTATCAACTAGCTCATCAATCACAAACGATTTCATCCAATGATAAATACTCATATATTTATCAAGATATGTTTTTATATCCATGACAATCTGTTCATTTTGAATCAAGCTAATTTTGTCGTTAAATTTAAAATCCGTAATTTGAAAGTTATCTATCTCATCTATTATTTTAGTAACAAATTCAGTTACTTCATGCTCCAAACATGTGCTATCTATTTTATAATATGAATTAACCAGTCTCTGCAAATCACCCAGACTACAGCTCTTTACTTTCTTAATTTCCTTCTGAATCTTTTCTTCCCTGTTGTCTTTATTTCCTTTGACAATTTCCGAGAAATACTTATACAAGCTTGAAGCTATCACATCCCATTTATGATCAATGTATACAGAGACATTCTCGAACGCTTTAGATGAAATATATATCTTATTTACGTCATATAAAGATATGCTTTTCCCTATAGTTCTGAGACGTGATATAATATTTTTTTCTTTTATTAGAGCATTAAATGAATTAATCGCATTTATCACTTGCGCATCATCTTGAAAGCCTAATGGAATTTCAAACCCGGTTTCTGCTTTACATAAAATCTGTTTATGTAATTTTTGCATTTTAAACTTTGATCTGGAGCATTTTTTGCTCTGGCAATATAAATTCATATGAGCATTAATAACCCCACATATATTATTATATAAATCTATTCCACTCTGGGATATAAATCGTCCATATGCTTCTTCGGTATATACCACATCTAACTGGTCACCTTGCAGAAAAACATATGCCTCTTCTTCAATCTTCTCAATTTCTTCACAAGCAATCTGTTTTATTCTATTATAAGCATCCAGGTTATCCATATATATTTTGGCATTCTCGTGTATGATTCTATATGATATAGATGACGCTATTGCCTTATCAGAAAATACATTTTGTCTACTTGCCCAAAATTCTTTAAAATAAACTGTGAATCCGTAAAATCTTTTTATTGCTTCTAATCTGTCTTCTCTATCAGTTTCATATTTCTCCAATATATATTTTGGTAAAATCTTTGTTATCATACCAGCACTGAGCATGACTTTATATTCAGGATCTTGAGAGAATTTTTTTCCTATTTTTTTACGAAGCATATCCTGAATTTTTATCAACTCTTTTGAAGTTGCATCACTTTTATCTATTTTCGCTTTATGCATTAATTCAAACAAATTTTTCCATTCTATATCATGTAAATTATCTAGAACCTTACTTATAAAATCGCGATAATAATCATCCATCATTTCTTTTGCTACATACTGATCTTCATTTTTGTTTGTATCAGCCGCAATAAAATCACTCTCAGCAATATGTCTCTTAGTATAATCTGATGGAATTAACTCATTTCTTAACGTTTTACTTAAGGCGTTGATTCCAGTAAACGAATCAAACGAATTTGATATTTTATTACCTACCATATAACTCCTCCCTTAAAATCAATCTATATAATATGATAACATAATAACATACATCAACGAGTTTGTCACTAATTTTATTAGTTAATGTAATTTCGAATTTAATCTGAGTAAAAAAGAATAACGCCATATTCAGCGTTAAACTTTTTACATTAACTAAATCTACCACAGTAGAAATTTATTTCAAGGCACTTAACATACCTCTACTCTTTTTTTATATACACATACTATAACTCACACTTGGATACTCATCTAAGTGCAAGACGGATTGTACTAATGGATCTACAACAGTAGAAATTTCTATAGGTTATTTAACCCGCACAGCTAACATTTATATGCCAAATCTACAGTATTATATTACTTTTCTACCTCTGATTGTGTCAAGTATTACTTTCTATATTTACACTAGTATTCTTCATACTATACTCGTCTCACCATCAAAATCTTTATAGATTTCCAATCTTCTCAAGCCCCACCCCAATCTTCAAGTTTCTCTCCGTCTCCACCCTATCAAACTTAACCACATAGCACCCTATATCTCCCCTGATACCGGTTATCGTGCCCTCGCCGAACACCTTGTGTCTCACCCTGTCTCCGGGCTTTAGCTCGGTGTCCAGCGGCATATAGCGGCTCTCATTTGCGGCTATGTAGCTCTTGGTGTCGTCGACAAGGCGCTGCGGGAGCTCGTTCACGTAGTCGATTGCTTCCCGGTATATGTTGAAGATGAACCGGGACGGGTATCTGAAAGAATCATCGTAGTTCAGCCCCTCGGCATCGCTGATGTACAGACCGCGCTCCGCTCTGGTGCATGCCACGTATGCCATGCGTCGTTCCTCCTCGAGCATCGCCTCAGTGTCCACGTGCTTGCTTGGGAATATGCCTTCATTTACACCGCACACGAACACATATGGGAACTCCAGGCCCTTTGCGGTGTGTATGGTCATCATCGTCACAGAATCCTTGTCCTTCTCCCTGTCATTGTTCGTGTAGAGAGCTATGCTCTGCAGATATTCCTCCAGCGTATTCTCCTCACCGGAGGTCTTCTCATATTCGTCTATCGACTGCTTCAGCTCTGCCAGGTTGTCCAGCCTTTCCTGTTCGCCCGCCTGTCTGAGCATCGCCTCGTAGCCCGTGGCGGCCATAAGCTCTGTCACAAGGTCTGACAGACTTTTCTCCTTGTATGTCCTCCTGAAATTTTCTATGATATCGACAAAGGCTGAAGCACCTGTCGACTTAACAGTCTTCTCCTCCAGAAGATCCTGAAGACCGCTGTACAGTGAGCATCTGTGAGTCTCACAGTACGACTTCAGCATCGACATCCTCTTTTTGCCAAAGTTCCGCTTTGGTTCATTTATCACCCTGCGAAATGACAGATCATCCGCGTATGCCACCATCCTGAGATATGCCAGCACATCCTTTATCTCCTTGCGTTTGTAGAACTCCGTTCCGCTGTAGAGGATATACGGGATCTTTGTCTTGATAAATGCTTCCTCTATGCTTCTCGACACGAAATGTGACCTGTACAAAACAGCTATGTCACTGTACTTTGTGCCCGCCTCAACCAGTCTTTTTATCTCGTTTGTCACCCACTGGGCTTCATCCCCGGTGGTTCTGGAATGTACGTACAGAGGGCGTGCCTCAGACGGTTTCACAGCCACAAGCCTGTGGGGCAGTCTGTTCCTGTTTTTCTCGATCAGTGAGTTGGACACCGCCAGTATGTCAGGAGTTGAACGATAATTCGTGTCGAGGAATATGGTCTGTGTATTCTCATGGTTCTTGTCGAATTCCAGTATGTACTCTATCCTTGCCCCGCGCCACGTATATATGGTCTGATCCGGATCGCCCACGATGAACAGATTCCTGTGATAACCGCTGAGTATCTCCGCCAGCGCATACTGGTTACCGCTGACATCCTGAAACTCGTCCACCATGACATACATCATGCGTTCCTGCCATTTGCGGCATTTCTCCGCATCGGTTCTGAGGATGTGGAGCGCAATGGTTATGAGATCATCATAGTCAAGTCCATACACCTTCTTCTGTTCGTACAGGTATCCCAGAAATACTTTTTCAGGTATGTCTGAAGCCTTCTCATATTCCGCCAGCAGTCTGTCGTTGCTTATGTCCGCCAAATATGCGATATGCTGCATCTCGTTCTTCATCGCCGATATGTGATCCCTGGCCATGTCAAATGTATATGTTCTCGACTGTATATGGGCATTCTCGTACACCGTTTTGAGTATATCCTCCGTGTCCTCGCTGTCCATCACCACAAAGTTCTGGGGATAATTGATGGCATGGATATCCTCCCTCAGAAGCTTCACACAGAAGCCGTGAAATGTGCAGATGTATCCCGTATCACTGTCCCCGATCATCTGTCTGATACGTTTGCTCATCTCCCTCGCCGCTTTATTTGTAAATGTGACACACAGTATATTCGATGTGGATATTCCAAGCTCATCCACCAGATACGCATACCTGTATGTGAGCGCCTTTGTCTTGCCGGTTCCCGCTCCTGCAATTATGCGCACATACCCTTCTGTGGTGGTCACTGCCTCCTTTTGCTGTTCATTCAGTTCATCTATAAAATTATCCATACAGTCCTCCATATATTTGCAAACATATGTTCAGTATAGCAGATTATATCTTTCCTGTCACTACACTCATGGTTTTACACCAGAACGATCTTCACATAAAAAACAGGACAGCCACATCATCTGTGACTGTCCCGCCAACGCGTCAACGCATTTCATTTATTTTGACTTTTTGTATACAGCTTTCTTAGGAGTGTTCATTCCCTTCGCCTTGAGCTTCTTTGCATATGCGTCATATTTCTTCTTAGGAAGATATATCTTCACATTGCTCTTGACACCCCGGAAAGCATTCTTACCGATAGTCGTTATCCTTGTAGACTTTATGGTAACTTTTCCAAGCTTTCCACACTTGCTGAATGCTGCACCGCCTATGGTCTTAACGTTTCCTCCGATCACAACCGTGGTGAGATATTTGCGTCCTGTAAATGCTTTCGCTCCTACAGCCGTAACATTGAAGTTCACTCCACCGATCTTGACACTGGATGCAACCGTGAGTGACTTGAACTTCTTGTCGCTCTTCTTGCTTGTACTTCCAACAAGTGTCACTGTTCCCTTGCCATTTGAAGCGGCATTTGTCACCTTATATTTCAGATAGCCAGGCACGCCCTTCTGCGCAACTTTGTATATCTTGCCCTTGCCAGCCTTGATAGCAAATGTCTTGCTGACGGAGCCTCTGTAATTACCCTTACCTGTGATCGTTACTGTCGCTGTACCGATATTCTTGTTGTTCTTGTACTGTACGGTGTAATCCACACCATTCTTCAGTGTTGTTTTGCCTCTCCTCAGCGCAAGCGATTTAACAGTGATAGGTGATCCTGTGTATGTATATCCATTCTTTTCTATACCGCTTACGACCACATTGTTCTTGGAATTTCCTATGTCTATTCCAAGGGCAGCTACTGACTCATAACGCTTGTACCCACACTTGGTACAGGTAAATGTCTTCTTACCTGCCGCTGTGTCTGTAGGCTTGGTCGTTATCGCTCCCTTGTCCCATGTGTGATTTGCCAGGCCTGACTTCTCTCCACATGAGCACTGATACCAGTGAGATCTGCTGTCGCTCTTGTACTTATTGCCGTAATCGTGTACATGCTGCTCCGGCTCTTTCTCGATGGTGATCTTTACATTGAATACAACTCCATTGTAAGCCCTGTTCCATCCTGTAACTGATGTCCAGTCATAATTTGCTGTGTCCGCAGGCTTGAAACAAAGCTTGTATGTATTGCCATCCTCAACCTTTGTCGTTCTGTCTGTATACCATGTGTATACTCCATCCTCGCGCTCTGGAAGCTCTATGTCTGCAAGAGTCATATTCTCCTTAGCACTCAGTGAATCTATCGCCTGAGTAAATACTGCATTTGCAGGAAGAATCTGAACAGTTATCTCCACATGCTCTGCTCTCTCGTATACATCCTCATCTTCAGGTACAAATGTTGCAAGGAAAGTCTTTGTTCCAACCTCTCCCACAGATTCATCTGCATTCTCCCAGATGAACATTCCACCTGCTGTCTCAGGCAGGAGTATCTTGCCAACAGTGTCTCCGTATGTAGCTGTGACATTCTCCGGAACTGTAAATACAGGATCCTGCTTTCTCACATACACTGAAAGCTTCACTGCAATTCTCACACTTCCGTCTTCCAGTTCCTCATATGTTCCCTCTGCTGTATCGATCTTGCTCCAGTCATAGTTTGCTGTGTCGTCTGGAACAAAGTATGCATCGTAGGTCTCGCTTGTTCCGGCCTTGCCTACCTGCTGTGTTCCATCTGCCCACATGTACTTTCCTGCTGTCGATGTTGGAAGCTCCACATCCGCAAGGGTCTTGCCGGCATATGCGTCGCCCGCCTTTCCTGCAGTAAATGAAGGTATTCCCTTCTCCACGCTGGATATGATCAGTGTGAACTCAGCCACTGTCTGATTCTGTCCTCTCACCGTGAACTTGACTGTCTGTGCCTCAGCACTTGCAGTCTTTGGTGTTCCATATACCTTTCCATCGTATATCACAAGTCCTGCCGGAAGTGTCTGTCCCTTTGCAAGGGAGTATGACACATATCCGTTGTCCACCGCTTCATCATTCTGGATCTCTATGGCTGTCAGATCATATAATGGCTCATCCTTTGTGGTTGTCTTTCCAACCTGCGCCTTAGCTGTATCCTCTGTCTTTGCGAGAGTTATGTTTACGGCCTCCTGCTTTGCCATATTTACCGTAACTGTTGCCGGCTCATATGTCATGACGCCGCTCCAGAGACGGTTGTTACTTGTAGTCATGACTGTGTCATCCGGTCCAAATACAACTGAATCCACCGCCATTCCATCTATCGGCTCACCGTCTATTGTGATGTAGAACGACTTGCCACCCTGTATATAGAGTGCATCGTCACCGTCAACACCTGACTTCTTCTGACATCTTGTTGCCGATGAGCTCTTCTCTATCTTTGCATCGCCATCCTTGAAGCAATATGCAGGATAATCCACATCAAGCTTGTAGAAAATGACGCTGTAATTTTTCAGTGCGTACACCATATCCGGAATCACTGTGGTAAGTATGCTTCCGCTTCCAAGGCTTGACGTATATGCAAGCTGCTTCATATTACCATAGTTTACGATCATTGCACTGTTTGTGAGGTTGCCAAATGTAAACTGTGCATCAGCTCTGTTGATGAGCTTTGCATTTGTATTCAAGGTGATCCTCTCACTATTTGCTGCTGTGATATACCCGTAGTTATCTACTGTTGCTGAAGCCTGAACATTTCCTTTCAGATTCCATGCACCTCTGTTGACCAGTGATCCTGTCATAGTCAGAGCGCCGTCCACATTCCATGTGCCAAGGTTCTCAACATCACCGGTAACTGTCGCTGTCGACGTATTTGTAAGAGCTGCGCCCTCGGCGATGGTCAGCTTTGAATCCTTGAGGATCTCAAGCTGTTTTACCTCCACCTCTCTGTCAAGTGTGTAGTCTCCGCCTATAGTTAATTTGCCGGCGAGAGACATATACAGTGAACCCAGACTCTCAACCTGGTAATTGTCAGCGGTGCCCTTTACAGTCGCTGTGGACTTTGCATTCTCGTCTACATACTCTACCTTGCCGACCTTACCG
>NZ_JBEHVV010000022.1:0-12177 GCF_040227395.1 Coprococcus sp. RTP21428st1_C9_RTP21428_210409 | reverse complement strand
GACTTTATCTCGACATACAGATCTCCCTTTACATCTGACTGCTGGACAAAGTTGTTGCATTTCTCAGCACACCATCTTCCCTCAACCACACAGTTCACATTTCCGGATACGACTGTTCCCGACACTCCATTGAAGTATGAGCGCTTGTTCATATAATCCGCACCGTATATAAATGTATTGTAATGATCAGTTATACCAACTCTTACATCCACATCACCTGATACTGATCCACCTGATGTAACATACATATTCTCAGACTTTGTTGATTCCGGTGTGTACATCTGTGCAGACTTTGCAAATGTGAAGTCTACCTTCTCCGCATTTGTATTGTACGCACCGTATACCACGCTTCCTGCTCTTCCGTCCTCTGCCGTGAAGGTCACTGTCTTGACATCAGTGTTTCCTGCCGCAGCTACAGTGCCTGACACATAACCGCTCATGATCGTCATGGTTACATTTCCATCTATCGTCACTCGGTCTGCCTTGCTGTCAGTTGAACCCGCAGCACATATATTGCCGACATTTCCGCTTCTGAGTGTCACCGATATGTCACCAGTGTATTTATTTGCTGTGTCCGTATAGCCTGATATGCTGTAGCCTGACAGATCATATGTAACCTCTCCGTCTATTCTGAGTGGTCTGTTGTCGTCTGCCACTCCGTTGTGATCAGCATCCAGATATACTGAGCTCTTGCTGCTGTCCGATGGATCAACTATTATCACTGCCGAATTTCCACCGAGATCAATGGTCTTATCCTCTGTGTTCACAGATACACCAAGCTTGTTGATATCAGGTATCTCCGTGCCTGCCGGCAGTACCTTGAATACCACTGGAAAATCAACCGATGTTCCATTTCGTCCTGTTATGACAAATGTTACTGTGCTTTCACCTGCATTCTTGGCTGTTCCTATTATCTTACCCGACTCAAGCACAAGTCCTGATGGAAGTGTCGAACCGCTCTTCAGTCTGTACTGCATGTCAGTTCCATAATCCTTTGTGGTATCTCCTGTAACCTTGAGGATCGTGAGATCGTACGCTGGTGAATCCGCTGTGTACTTGGTATCCGCCGCCAGAATCGGATCTGCGTATTCCTTACTGATGTCTATCTGGTCTGCCACATAATCCACTACAATAGACATAGATGAATCCGGGCCTGTCACCTTTGCACTTCCGTTGCTTCCCTGTACCGGCTCGCCGCCATTTGCCGACACATAGGCTGTGTAACCTGGCACATCGGTATAGCTAACTGTGATCGCCTGTTTGCAGGCAACATATTTGACATTCTCATATTCAACTACATATGACTGTGCAGCCAATTTTGCTGATGTGTTGTCCATGTTTGTTGAGCCGCCTGCATAGCTGTAATACACTCCTGTCCAGCCGCTGGCATCTATATCATCTGCAAATTTTCCTGCTGCCACCCACACACCTGTGTTGCTGAACTGGTCTGAAGGACACTTGAGCGTACCCTTCTGATATACTCTTGCCCAGCCTGATGTCATATTGACCTTGCCCACATCAAACAGCGCATCCTCGCCTATTGTGAGTGTCGTGTCATACTGTGTCATATTGAGAGCCGCAAGCTTCGTATCTCCATTCACAACTGCCTTTGCATACTTTGAATAACCAAGCCGGTCAGCGGTCAGCGTATCGTTAAATACTGCGGATGATCTCTCATTCAGTGACACATAATCCGTTACCTCAACCGGAGCATTTACATCAACTGCCGCACTGTCATAGATTATCAGAGCCTTTGCCGTGAGTTTCTTATTCACAACATAGGTTCCTCTGATAGTTACGATATCCTTGCTGTTTCTCATGAGTGCACCGGTATATTTTGATGTTGTATCCGCTGCAAATCCGCCCTTATCTACAGTGTTCTCTACGATCTCATATGCGATGGTTCCATCCACGGTTGAATTCGACAGAACATACATAGTTGCTGCCTTACCACCACGGATATTTATACTCACCGCATCGCCGCCTTCATATGAAAGCTCTGAATCCTTTGCACCGTATATTGCTTTTACATTTCCCCCCGTCATGGTGATCCTGATGTTTCGTCTTATGGCGTTGTCCTCGACACCTGTTATCGTGTACTCCGACAGATCTCCGGTGTACAGAGGTGTCTTGCCATCTGCCTGTCCATCCTGATTGTCGTCCACGTATATCTCTGTCTCTGTGTCGTCCTTTGCCTGGATGACCACTGATGTTCCGTTGAGACATATAGTCTTCTCATCCTCGTCAACTACGATTCGGCCATCCTGGTTGTCCTGCTTCTTCTCCTCATTTGAGACGATCACGTTCAGTGAGAGCTGTGCCTTTGAACCATTTCTTCCTGTCACATGTACTATGACATTCTTTCCATCTTCATAAAGCTTGCTTGCCGTTCCGACAACCTTGCCATCGATCAATGAGAGTCCCTCAGGAAGTCCATTTGTCTCGTCGATCTCGTATGTGACCTCGCCCTCTCTTGCGTCGTTTGATATGACAAGATCTGCCATGTCATAGAGAGGTGAAGCTGCCGTGTATTCTTTTCCAAGCAGTGCTGAAGGGTCAACAGTTGTCTTGGATACCACGATCTGCTTTCCTGTCGTTACGATCGTCACTGTACAAGGCTCATTCGGCATGCTGAACGTGTACACGCCATTTGATTCAACCGCTGAATTTTCCGCTGTGTCGCTCTGACCTCTGAAGGTCACCTTGTCAAGAATATATCCCTTGTTCACGGTCGGTGTTATCTTGACATTTGCGCCGCCCTTGACATATGTACCATCAGGATCAATATACTGTGACGTCTTGCCTGTCATGGTGTACGTTGCGGCCTTCTCGTTGGACACAACATCTAATGAATAATTTACATTTGCAACATCCCCTACAGCCGAGTCCTCTATTACACCCCCCTTTGAGAATATATTTGGCAGATACCCATCAGTCGCCTTAAATGTTCCCTTGAGGATTCCACTGTGGAGTATATTTGAACCGCCTGCTGCATATATACCCTCTTTTGCAGTTAACGTTACCCCCTTGTTGATAACGATCACGGCATTGCCCTGGCTTCCGTTCTCTGTGAAGTTACCAAAGTAAATATTGTCAGCAGTTACATCCTTGTCTATCACAAGATTCTGTCCGCCATAATATATATTCTGTCCATAGGTTATAACAGATGAGCCGGTGGTATTCATGCTTGGAGCCATATAATACTTCTCCGGCATACTGCACTTGTCATCAAATGTAACTTTTGCATCCTTGTTATTACCTATATACATCTGGAAGCTTATTCCGTCTGCATTTGTAAAATCTGTGTTGTTGATCTTTATATCAACAGGAACTGTATTCTCGGTTGAACCGGAATAGCTCTCATTTGCCAGATAGAAAATATTATTTCCCGCCAGTCCATTTATACTGCTGTCTGACAACGTTATGTCAACCTTTGTTCCGATATTTCCGCAACTGTAATCACCTCCGGCGAGTCCACATTTTGCAAAATGTATCTTTGCTATATCCGCCTTGAGTTCCCCTGCCAGTGCAAAGTTGCCCATCATGGTAAACATGTCGCTGCCCGCGTATTCATACGAGTTCACAAGCGGATCGCCATTTTCGTCTACTATGGATTCATCATTCATGCCATCCACATTGACCGTCATATTTCCCAGACAGCTACCGCCGTATACAAACTGTGCTGAACTGCTGATAACGTTGCTGACGCTTATGTTAAGATCCTTACTGATGCTTCCGCCCTGCTCTACATTCAGAGATCTCGTAATGCTGCAGCCCGAAACTATGGCATCTACAGAACCATTTACCGTCACATTTGACAGCTCCAGAGCATTTACATAGGCTGCATTACAGTTGTAAAGTTCTGCCTTTATATCACCTTTTACACCTGTGCTCAGATACATGCCATTTAATGTATCTGTTGTTGCCACAGCCTTCATTACAACGCTGGCAGAAGTGATACCGGAACAATTTGAAATTCCATATACCCTGCCGCTGGCACCAGTGATATTCTCCATGTTCACAGTATACGTATATGTTCCTTCTTCCTCCGGCTGAGTCTGACTGAACGAAACCGAATTCATGCCACATGTTGTGTAACCAGCAGCGCAGTTCTTTATATCTATATCAGCCCTTCCGCCCAGCATACCGCCATACATTCCATATATGGTGTTGAACTTTGCTCCTGAGCCATCAACGCTGACATTTACATTTCCCTTTATATTTGTATTATTGGTGCCATACACAGACATCTCTGATCCAGACTGGCTTTTCAGCTTAAGGTCCAGATTTCCAAGGATAGCCGCACTTGACGCACCATATACACTGGCACTGCTTCCATCCTTTACGGCTGATATTCCGTCAAATGTAAGGCTCACGTCACCATCAACCTTTGCGCTCTGGGAAACTCCGCACAGATTGTCTACCTTGGAGTCAGTCACCTTGGCCGTCAGTGTCTTGCTGAGCACAGCTCCGTTCTGCACAATATACACGGAACTGATGCCGGCACCGTTCATATTGAACACTGCATCGCCATTTATCGTGTATGCTTTTCCTGTGTAATATCCATCTGTAGCCAGTGCGACAAATGTGTTGCCATCACAGCTATAATTGATATTCTCCGTGATGTCTCCATCTATGGTCGATGTGCTGAGACCGTAGAGCGTTTTTATCGTAACTGACTTCTCCGTGTCTATCAGTACACCACCAGTACAATATGTCTTAAAAAGTCCATACAGACTTTCAACTGCTGCGCCGCCCTTCACACTGATAGTTACCGCAGTCATGTTCTCCGGAGTCTCAACAGTGCTCTCAAATGCTCCATATACGGCGGGCAGTTCGGCACCGTCTATGGTTATGGAGATCGGCGAGCTGCTCTTCCCCTGGTAAAGTCCATATATCTTACCGTAGTGTATATCCGTGTTTCCATCCAATGTGAAAGCTTCCTCGCCTTCATCAAGGATTCCATCCCTGTCTTTGTCATTGTAAATATTGAATAACTGCTCGCTGTCAGTGGAATTCGGCGACTGCTTTATAATTACCGAATTGCCGTTGAGCGTGACACCTGATGGTGTAGAGCCTGACGACTCATATACATACTCCAGCCCCTTTCCCGTATCCGCAGCTTCAGACTGTGTTCCGTCCGCCGCAAATGCCGTTATTCCCGATGCCATGCCAATAGCAGCAAGCACCGACAAGGCCGTTATACCTCCTCGTAGCCTTCTCTTCCTCATCAATTACCCTCCCTTAATTAATTATTATGCAGACTTTCCTGTTACAATTGTGCACAATAGCAGAAAAAGTCTTGCAAATATGTAAATTTTTGCCACTTTAGCCATTTTACCATAGCAAAGTTGCAAATACTATCAACAAATTCACAAGACTTTTTTATGCATTTTTATATTTTCTGTTATAATTCCGCTATCTTCTCCTGTTGCCAAACAATAATACAAGTCTGAGCAACTGAAGTGATGCTGATACCATGGCTGCCACATATGTCATAGCTGCCGCTGTGAGTACACTTCTTGCACCCTTGAGTTCATCCGGATAGAGATATCCGCTGCCCTCCAGTATCGCCATGGCTCTTCTCGATGCATTGAACTCCACCGGAAGTGTCACAAACTGTAGGACAACAACCAGTGAGAACAGTATGATTCCGAGTGTTATAAGGTAATCAACCCTCGGAATGAGAAGTCCTATAAGTATGAGCGGCCATGATATGGCTGAGCCTATATTTGCCGCTGGAATGATGGCTGACCTGATGGTGAGCGGTGCATATGCATTTGCATGCTGTATGGCATGTCCGCACTCATGGGCTGCCACGCCTATCGCTGCGATGGATCTGGAACCATACACGCTGTCCGACAGATTGAGCGTATGCTCCTTAGGATTGTAATTATCAGTCAAATCTCCTGAGATGTGATGTATTGACACATCCGTTATCCCCGCATTCCTGAGTATCATGTATGCGACCTGATCCGCTGTGTAGCCTGACCGCGATCCCACCTTCTCATACTTCTTGTATGTGGTCTTGACTCTTGCCGACGCTATCATGCAGAGCACCACGCCTATGAGAACCAACAGATATGTTGGGTCAAAATAAAATCCATAATATGGCATATATATCACCTTTTCCTTTCATGTATCCCTGACGGGGGCTTTTGTTTTCCACTATCCTATAGTATATATTGCGCTTCGTCAACAGGTGTGGATGATACTTCATATAAATTTCATTTTTGCCGGAACTAATTTTATACTTCGTTCTCCTGCCATTTTTCTTATGTCATTTACCTGCAGCTATCTGCCAAGCATCTCATTTACCTTATTCTGCACCTTGACATGATCATACCCTGCCTTCTTCAGCCTGTTCTTTCTGTCATCGCCATTTCCCCAGTCGCCGGCTATGACCTCTCTGGCTATCACATCTATCGATTTCTTCTGCGAAGCCTTGACCACTGCATTTACCTTCGCCTGAACCTTATTGTAATCATATCCTGCCTTTTTCAGTCTACTCTTCCGGTCACCGCCGTTCCCCCATTTTCCGGCTATGACTTCCTTTGCTATCACTTCTATGCTTTTCTTTTTATTATTACTTTTTCCGCTGTTACTGCCCGCGTCTTTTCCCTGTGTACCGTCAGTCTTTTTTGCGGCATATTTTTTCCATGTCGTCTTATCTATATATGACTTGTTAAGATCGAGATTGCCATCGTAACCCGGAAGTCTTCCAACGGATGTGTACTGTCTGATATCACATTCGTATTGACCTTCATTCCATGGATGCTCCTGATATCCCGTCCGCTCGTAATCAGGATACTGTGCAACCCACAGCCTGTATCCCAGGCCCTTTACATTGTCCATGGCGCTCTTCTGGATATAGATCAGGGGCTTAACACCGGTTTTTCTGTATACATGATCACACCACTCTTTGCACCACGCTCTGTCACTTCTGCCAAACTGCGGATTATTCTGCCCCTCCCAGTCAAGGACAAGTATCGCCTTGCCCACATATTTCTTACTGTATGCTATGAAATACTCAGCCTCACTGTGGGGATCGCCACCATTTGCATAGTGGAATGCCCCCAGAAGTTTTCCCACTTTAATCACCTGATCACAGTGCTTTGCAAAAAATCTGTTCTTGTAGTCCGTGCCCTCCGTCGCTTTCACTATCACAAAGTCACAAGGCACCTTGGTTATATCTATAGTATCCTGCCACGCTGATATATCTATACCATCCATGTAGCCCTTTAATGGAACCTTATTAGAAGCCATAAAATTGTCTCCTGAATTCTTTTGTCTGTATATAATATTCCAGACATTGAATCAGGAGACAATCTTAGGATCATTATTTCGAACTTATACTTATCTGTCTCGTATTACATGTGCCACTGTCATGACGCCTTTATTCATGCCACTTTTCCTTATCTCCGCCATTGTAAAACCGCTTGAATATCGATATCAGGTAGTCCCATCCCCGGGTACATATAATCGCAATGACAAATGCCCCGAAAAACGCAGCCACAGGATAATACCACACAAATGCTATGTGATAAAATGATAGTCCAACAAAAAGTCCCACCTCACACACAATGACACTGGTGATCAGAACCTGAAAAGAGGTAGGGATCTTCTTCAGCACTCCTACCTCTTTCGTAAATTCCGTTATTACCGATATCAAAGTGCAAAGAACCGCAACAACTACAAGATATACTGCGAATCTGTCCATGCGTATTCACCTCCTTGTCCATGATATAGTTTAATGTATTCCGGAAGGTGGTATGTGGTTATAAAATATTATTGTGTTCTTAAATCTCTTTTTAAATCCAACCTCGCGTTAATGCGAGGTGTTTTACGTTATATAGGAATCTCCAAAATGTATATATATCAAAATTACTTATGTATGAAAATAGAATAATGTATTTAACCGGGCAGCCGAGGGGTGTTACACCATATCCGTTCGAGTCTTGGAAGGGAGTGGTGCCTTATGAGTACATATGAGGAATTCATGGTTATATTAACCGTTGCGATACTTATTGTGACAATTCTGAATCATAGAAAATAAGAAAAACACCTCAGCCGACTAAGCTATGAGGTGTTTCATCTTAAAATGGTTTTTGCCGGACGGATAGGACGTATCTATCGCTCGGCTGTCTT
This sequence comes from Coprococcus sp. RTP21428st1_C9_RTP21428_210409, assembly GCF_040227395.1. NCBI lineage: Bacteria > Bacillati > Bacillota > Clostridia > Lachnospirales > Lachnospiraceae > Coprococcus > Coprococcus sp. RTP21428st1_C9_RTP21428_210409. The sequence goes on along the minus strand of NZ_JBEHVV010000022.1, from coordinate 4,029 downwards.
GTTAAGTATATTATACAATATTTTTGACGTTTGTCAAAAATAAAATTCTGAAGTGCACGATCAAATGCCGCATGGGACTTACCAAATCGTCTGGCATGACTGACACTGATACAATTAGCATTTGTACATATAACTCTGTTCAGATATTCAAGCAGACCTGTCTTATCAATATACAATTCACTATTCTTGTCCTTTGTAAAACTGTCATTACTTGGATTAAAATAAATGCCCATCTCATGCCATCCTTGTTTATTTCAAATGTCTTATATATAATTCTCAGAATTCATTGATATAGGCCTTTTCTCTGAAATCGGGATATTAATTCAACCTCTTTCCGAGTTGCCATAAAGCTGCGCCCATCCTCAAGTGTTATATTTCCAAGTTCAATGTTCTTATCTATGCTACCCATTATATCTGTTTTTATAAGGCTTTTCAACGATGCTATATTTTCTGGAGTGCGATATTTTTTGTTTCTTAATCTCTCCCTGAGTTTAAGCAGAAAGAACGGAACCAGAATGACCATCTTTCTATTGTTTATATCCTCTGTTTAACAATTCATAAGTTTTACGACCGGAACTCTGTACCATCATCCTTTACGCTTTCAGTCCAATGATAAAATACCTCCTGTTTTTTCTTCCGATCGGTAGCCACACTTTAGACCTAAATCAGACGTATGTCAATAGATTTTGACAAATGCGCGTATAAAGCGAATTTTCGCTAAATACGCGCATTTTTGTGGTATTCACAGGTGTCGGAAATTGAATTTTCAGAAGTTGACATCTTCTGTTTCCATAATGGTGTATATGTTCCATTCCAGAAATTCTTTATATTCCTATAATAATAATCTCTCTCTTTTTCATATTCTTCGATACTCATGCCATCTCTCCAGTATGGCACTTCTCGTAACGAAGCATTTGACCAGTCCTTATTTTCATATACCAGCTTTGAACTAATATACTTTTCATATTCTTCTGGTATTCCAATATCGTATTTTTGATAATAATGTAAAAAATCTGTTGGAAATGTAAAATCTCCGTCTTCATATATCCCAGCCTGCTCTATCTCTTCCCCATCCAATATATCTTCAGTAGACATGGGGGCAACAGCCGAAACAGAAAGACTTTTCAGATATCTTAATATTTTATCTTTGCTAATATGATTTTTGATTTTTTTATAATCATCAAAATCTTCTTCGCATTTCCCATATTTCATTCCCTTAAAAAATCCAAAATATGTCATTGTTTATTCCTTTTCTTGTGTACGATTTCAGAATTCATTGTAGTTTTCGCATATTACCTAAACCACTCACTCACGCTCATCGACATTACCATGATCTGAATTAACGATAAATGAATTGTGCGAAAAAATCTCCCTGCATCTGCAAAATATTTTCTAATTACATTCTCCGAAAATCTCATTGACCAATTCGCAATTCATCTTGCATTCTCTAATTATACATCTAACAGCCTTTGGGGGATCTGTCAATTTCCATCTTCGTCAAAGTAAAATATTTCGGAGTAGTCACCACCATTTGGAGTCTTTCCCATGATTCTTTCAGATGTCATTTCTCCCGTCTCATTATTTGCTATGTATTTTCAAAACAAAAAATAGAGAGCCTTTAGATCTCTCTAAAAGCCCTCTAAACCGTTTAAATACTAGGTTTTTATTTAGAACTTACCAGCGTTAGCAGCTTCTTCAACAGAAACAGCTACAGCAACTGTAGCGCCGACCATAGGGTTGTTACCCATTCCGATAAGTCCCATCATCTCTACGTGTGCAGGAACTGATGATGAACCAGCGAACTGTGCATCACTGTGCATACGTCCGAGAGTATCTGTCATACCGTATGAAGCAGGACCTGCTGCCATGTTATCTGGGTGAAGTGTACGTCCTGTACCACCGCCTGATGCTACTGAGAAGTACTTCTTACCCTGCTCGATACACTCCTTCTTGTATGTACCTGCAACTGGATGCTGGAAACGTGTAGGGTTTGTTGAGTTACCTGTGATAGATACACCAACGTTCTCCTTGTGCATGATAGCGACACCTTCCTGAACATCATCAGCGCCGTAGCACTTAACTGTTGCACGGATACCATCTGAATATGCCTTCTCGTATACTACATTGAGCTCAGCCTTCTTGTAGTCATACTTTGTCTCAACATATGTAAATCCATTGATTCTTGAGATGATCTGAGCTGCATCCTTACCAAGACCGTTAAGGATAACTCTAAGAGGTTTTTTACGAACCTTGTTAGCCTTCTCAGCGATACCGATAGCACCCTCAGCTGCTGCAAATGACTCATGACCTGCTAAGAAACAGAAGCACTCTGTCTCCTCCTCAAGTAACATCTTACCAAGGTTACCATGTCCAAGACCAACCTTACGATGATCTGCAACAGAACCTGGTATACAGAATGCCTGAAGACCCTCGCCGATAGCTGCTGCTGCGTCTGCTGCCTTTCTGCATCCCTTCTTGATTGCGATTGCTGCACCTACTGTATATGCCCAGCAAGCATTCTCAAAACAAATTGGCTGAATACCCTTTACCTGATTGTAAACGTCAAGTCCAGCGTCCTTTGTGATCTTCTCAGCTTCTTCGATTGAGCTGATTCCATAGCTGTTAAGTACAGCGTTTATCTGGTCTATTCTTCTTTCATATGATTCAAATAATGCCATTGTCTCGTTCTCCTTTCCTCTATTTCCGACTACTCTTTACGTGGATCGATGATCTTAACAGCGCCCTGCTCTGGCTTAACACGTCCGTATGAACCTGAAGCCTTCTCCCAAGCTGTGTTAGGGTCATCACCCTTCTTGATAAAGTCAGTCATCTTTCCAAGAGAAACGAACTGATATCCGATAACTTCGTCATCTGCATCAAGTGCTATTCCTGTTACATAGCCCTCTGCCATCTCAAGGTAACGAACACCCTTAGCCTTTGTTGCATACATTGTACCAACCTGTGAACGAAGACCCTTTCCAAGATCCTCAAGTCCGGCACCAACTGCAAGTCCGTCATCTGAGAATGCACTCTGTGTACGTCCGTATACGATCTGAAGGAATAACTCTCTCATTGCTGTATTGATAGCATCGCACACAAGGTCAGTGTTGAGAGCCTCAAGGATTGTCTTACCCTGAAGAATCTCAGCTGCCATAGCTGCTGAATGTGTCATACCTGAACATCCAATAGTCTCGACAAGAGCCTCCTCGATAACACCCTCTTTTACGTTAAGTGAAAGCTTGCAGGCACCCTGCTGTGGTGCACACCAGCCTACACCATGTGTAAAACCAGAGATGTCTTTGATTTCCTTTGAGTAAACCCACTTTCCTTCTTCTGGGATAGGAGCTGGCTCATGCTTTGCACCCTTTGCTACAGGGCACATGTTTTCAACTTCCTTAGTGTAAATCATTGTGAAACTCCTTTCAAAATATGAATTCTTAAAAGCGGTTCCGAATTCTCTAATTCAAACCATCAGTGGTATTTTCTCACAAAACAGTTATGAAGTCCATAGCTTATTGAAAATTTTTGTCGCATTTGCGTGTACTTTATCAAGTACAGCGCGCCTTATTGAGAAAGTTTTTAACAAGGCACAGTTGTCAGGGTTCATATGTCCGCTTATATCATTTGATCGTAACCATATTCACTTGAACATATGTATTTATCTGATATACAATACTTCTGTCAGAGCACATTCAACCCAGACATGCGCCGCTCCAGGCGCTGCTCAGATACATGATATAAAAAATAAAAACGGAGGTTTTCAACATGAGATTTATAGATATGCACCTTCACACCACCGCTTCCGACGGCTCCTGCACCCCATCAGAGGTGTGCCAGCTTGCCATTGACAGGAATCTTGCAGCGATCGCCATAACCGACCACGACACAGTGAACGGCGTAGCAGATGCAATCACATATGCAGATAACTGGAACAGCACTCTTCCTCCGATCCAGAACAGTGATTCCACCAACTGCTCTGGCTTTTCTGACAGCAGTGACCATCATATCGAGGTAGTTCCCGGCATAGAG